>NZ_AKZL01000007.1:0-90647 GCF_000282755.1 Shewanella sp. POL2 | reverse complement strand
ACCGATGAGAATAAGGTGATTCTTCAGGAAAAAGCAGTGATCCAAGGGCAGTTTAAACAGCTTCAAAGTTCGCTATAACGATTTAATGGATGTGTTTTGATCGTCTGGCTGCAAATGCAGAAATCGTTGCCAGCCCCTAAACGAGCAAACTTGGCAAATTTGTCGGTTCTTCCACAAGACCCTGCAGGCCAAGGAGAAGCATCGATTCGACCAACGTCAGGTGGAAAAAGAATATTGATATTCCTACATATTATCAATGTGTTATAGGTTTTGTGGCTAAATTCAACGCTTTTACCGGCCGAATGCAGCCGAACCTCAAATACAGGGATTAACGGCTATCAAACGAAAACCTACGGTTACGAGGGTGCCACAGGATTCAAAACCGTAGGTTTTCGTTCAAATGCCCCCGCTGGTCCAATAAGCACAGTGCCATGATAGAGCTGAGCAAATTCAAAAGAGGGGTGTAACTGAGCGGCAGGGCTCCAATCACAAAACACAGACAGTACAGAGCAATATAGCTGTTATTCAAATCAAACTTGCTTGGAACGGCATTAGCCACGACTGAAGAAGTGAAATACATCCAGATTCCAAACCGCAACGGTTCATCAACGGCGAAATTATAAAGTGCAGACCAGTCAATGGTGGCTGGCGCCTGGAATAACCAATTAAGTATGCACACAACAGCACATCCGCCGAAAAGCGGGGCTATTCCGACGAATAAACGTAACACAGGGCTAATTAATGATGGTCGGTGCTGGTACTGCACAAAGCCAAGTGTGCCGTCAGGCTGTGGTGAGAAAAAGGATATTTTGGTAATGGTAAACCGAAACAGAATTGCAGTAAGAGCATGACTGAGTTCATGGACAAATACACCCGGGGCCGCATAAAGACGAAACAACAAACCACGCCCAATGGTGGAAAATAACCTGTCGCGCAATAGCGATAATAACGTTAAGGTTACCCCTAAACTAATTACGGCTAACCAGCCTTCATTTGCCATAAGTGGTTACTTAAGCTTAGTCAATACTGTTAGAGATCTCCATCTCTCTAATGCTGTATGCATGGGCGATGTCGGCGCGCTCATCGGCGTTTTTGGCATCTGCCTCCAAGCGCTCAACCATCACCTCCAGTGTTTCCATTTGCTTGGCACGGCGTAAGCGCAATACATAGGTTTTCACTGTGTCACTAGCACTATTGAAGTTGAACATCTCACGTAACATTGTTTCGTCCCGAGCAAAAGATTTCCAAATGTAATTCTGGGGAAGACATTAACACCAAATGATAATTCCCAATATAACCGATGCCAAAATAATTCAATTTAGACCATCATGCAAACTAGGGGGAAGGAATAAGCAAGAGCACGGAGTACACCTGATAATTCCGTTAAACTCTGACGCGCTTATTCTGGCGTTTCCTTGGATATAACTTGTTTAACTCGCTTCACCGTCGAGGTGCTATTAAATGTCATTCTGGCGATTTTCTCTTGAGAGAGATTGCCTGCCTCTAACAGATCAATCACATATTGATACTGCTTGCGCCATTCCTCGCTGCCGACCTTGGTTGTTCCCTTGGGGCGCCCGAAACTGCTACCACTTTCTACAGTCTGCTTAATCCCTTTGCGTACCGCGTCTAATCGCTTGGGTTCGTAACGCCAACGCCCAGATGCAATAAAGCGCTCGTCCTTATCGAAGGGGGCTAAGTCATTGGCTGCGCGGGTGAATGCCGCCTTAAGCTGTTTCAATGCTGACGCATCGAGGCTCAGATATTCTTGATGTTTTCCTATCTCTCTCTTTGATAGCCGGTATCGATACAATACATACTGCTCCAGATAACCGCCGTTAGGGATTAACCGCAATACTTTGGCGCAGATGCCCTGGTTAAAGTGGGCTTTCATCTCGGATTCAACTTCAGCTAGTCTCACGTCTACCTCACGACGAGTCCGGCCCACCTTATAAATCACTTCACCATTGTCTAGGGTTAACTCAAATAAGTAGGTGGTGGCTACCATCAGCTGTTGTTGGCGCCAAGCCTCAATCTCAAAGTGTGCTCGATGTAGTTCGTTGTTAGCCACTAACTGCGATTTTCTATGTATCCGGGCTGTGAGTTGGCGGCGAAACCAGTTGCTGAATTTACTCAGCGATAGTTGGCCGGTGATGATTAACGCGGCATCGGTCAGTCGATATTTACCCGTGTAACTGTCGGTCTCAATAAGATTGTGCTTTAACAGATCACGAACATGCTTAGGTTCATACCAAAATACTTCCCCAGGATGGGCTTCGGCGTAATTCTGTAAGACATTAACAAGGAAATCCGGCACGCAGAGGTGAAAGTGATCCCAGCCTGGTATTTGTGGCAGCTGTTGCAGTGACTCATGGCAAGTCTCACCGTCGTGGCGAAAGTGATGCACCTTAAAATTCCCTTTTGCGGCGATAAGCGGCACCTGACAGAAGGGGCAGGTTAAGTCAGATTTACCGCGTTTAACCGCATCGATACCGATTAACTCTCCGTCTGCGGCTTTACCTATGGTTAGAAAGGCATTGGAAGGCATACTTAATTGACCTAGTAGAATCCTATTTAAATATAGCTCAAATAAGTATGGTGTCCAATCCTTCTCAATTCAGTAAACAATATCATTTACAGCGGTCTAATTGCGCTGAAGATTAAAGAGGATTATTGTGAGGTATCAACATTCTTTGGAGATAGCGCAAGATGGATGAACTAAAAGAGCAAGAAAGGGCTTGGGCGCTGTTTCAAAAGTATAATTCTTCATCGGAAGTCGCCAAAGAAATGGGATGCACAGTAAGTGACGTTTTTCGATTAATTCAACCTGCTCATAATAGAATGAGAAGAGAAGTGAATGAGATGGCTGCCGAATTAACGAAAGATAATCGCCACCTCCGAAATTGCATCAAGCAAGGATGCAATGGAAAACTCCACCCCCCAACAGCTGGCCAACAACACTTTGTCTGCGACCTGTGCCAGACACACTTTCGATTAGATATCACCCAGAATACCACACCCGATCCACTTCAATAACCGAATCAAATCTTCAGTCATGGAATAGGTTTATTTATATCTTTTTCAATAGCCTATGCTTGATTTGGCAAATATTTCCAAGATCACGGCGCCCCTAGGCTTATCTAAAATATCTCTTTCATTTTCTTGAATATGGCCATCACCACTCGATATGCACGAGTAACTATCTATCAAGGTACTCAGAGGGTGGGGGTGTACACCTATCTTTGTTAGTCAACAACATTGCATGATGGACTAAAAGTGGTTACAGTAAGACAGCAACAGAAATACTTTAAGGTGATGGCTTTGTGTATCATATCGGATAGCTATGAAGTGATCCAATCCTCATTGCAGGAGCTCAATCACCTGCTTGATTCGAATACCCCTGTCCGTGCCAGCGTGACACCTGTACCGCCCGTCATGAAATCGGCTGAGAAAGTGCGCGAGCCGGTGACGGTGATTTCGGTACGCGAAACACTGGGTCTGGCTGCAGTAACGAATGCCAAACTCGCTTACGGTGATTTACACATTCATCCTGATTACTCGCAGCGCTCAGCTCGTAGGACGCCTGGGGTGCTTTGGTACTCCACATCGCCGTTAGTCACTAACAAAGTTATGGATGTCATTGCCCGGATTAACTTGGCTAAAACGGCCATCGAGAAGGAAATCACCACCAAGTACAGCACCCGTGCTGACAGATTTGAGAAACTACGCGAGGTTTGCCCTGGTGTCATGGCGTTACATATCTATCGCCAAATCCGCTGCTTTGACGAACCCATGACCTCGGCGCGGTTCAGCTGGTTATGCAAAGATGTGGTGTCGAAGGTCGATAAGGACAAATTGCTTGAGCGACTGAACGCGGATATTAAGCGCCTTGGCGATGAATGCCCAAGTCAGCTATTGCTGTTAAAGCAGAACATCTTGAGCACCCCAGAAGCTATGATTCGGGCGCGTCGGGATATTCAACCGCAGCCAGTGGCCAATCTCATGATTAACGGGAAGGTGAAAACGGTTACCGCTACGATGCCGCTTATCGTATTGCAAAATGAGCCGTTGGAGATCAAGCCGCTCACTACGTTTGATGCTTCAGTTAAGCGCGGTACTCGTGCCGATAAGCAAGCAGTTACGCCACTGGGATCCTTTAATGGCTCCAGCTATGAAGCAAGGAATTAAAGACCGCAAACGGAGAGTGACCCCCTCAATTTTTGCGTAATTTTCACGAAGTAATACAGTGCCTAAAGCAATTTAATTTGAAAGGTTTAAAAAGATGAACAGTTACGAAGAGCAGCTTAAGACAGTGTTTCGCTCTGCTCAGATGCACCTCTATCTCACCTGCGCAGAATCAGGCCGATTTGTTCCTGTTCAGCGCCGCAATGAGATTTTGATTAAAAGGTTAAAGCCATTTGTCGATGACAAGGCTTGCCGTGAAATTAAGAGTCATGTTAAGCGTGTCATCCTGCTTGGGCGCCAAGGGCAGGACATGGAAGCCTGCATTAATCAAATGTTATCGGTTATCAACAGCTCCAGTGTCAAATACGACAGGATGATGGCGCTCGCTGAATGGTTGGTCACTGCGATTGATGCTATCAAAGAGCCAATCCAATTCAGCACCAGTGAACAACCTGTGACAGTGGATCACAATGCCTGCGAGATACGTTTTAACCGAGTGCAGATTGAGAATTGCTTCAATGAAGATGGCCGGCAAATAGCTCCGATGATAATTAACTATCGCTACACTTCAGAGGACAATTTAATTGCACTTAAGACGTTGTTTAACTCAGATTATCAATTGATTGAATGTGTGGTTTTAACAAACAACACTGCAGACATTTTTATCATCGATAGCGCTCATTGGATGGATGCTCAATAGTGCAAAAATAGCTGAAAGGTAATCTCGCTATGATTCAATTATCCTCTCTTACCTTACATGATGTTGTACGCAACTTATCCGGCTTAGGCTTCTTTTGGGCGTTGTGGATGATGTTCCCTTATCGACATAATCACGCAATACCTTTACTCCGGTCAGGCGCCGCTTTCGCTTTTATGGCGGCTGGGTTGTATATGCTAAGTGATAAAGGGCTTGTTGAGTTTCACACCCCTGCTTTTCTGGCGCTTGCCACATTACTGGTCACAACTAAAATGGATAATACCAATACATTTCCGGCGATGGTTATTCAAAACGTGTTTTTTGTTAGCACGTTAATTTCGTTATTTATTTATGGCATTGGAACCGTAGTTGTCACCTGCACTTCGGCGGCGATTTTCTTGTATATCCTCAACAAAGTAATGCCAGATGACATTCACAATTAATATAGCGTGTGATATTGTCCAAATGTGTAAATTATTGGACTTAACTCTATGAATCCTTTGTGCGTTTATATAATAGTTTGATATTTTTTGGCTCTTTTGGTGAATGTGCGGATTAAGAGTTAGCACATTTTTGCCCCAAAGCGATTTAGCCGCCTTCAAAAAGTCATAATAAATAATCGTTGATTGACCAAATTTTAGTAATCTGAAAGAGTGCCCCTCTCATTAAGAATACTGTGCTTTCAGATTAAATTTATCCCAAATAATTTTACGAGCAGTGCAAACAGCCCAAAGCAAAGTACGGTTATCACTACACCAATGAGTAAGGATGGCCAAAAATCAAAGCGCTGCAATAAAGAGGGAAAGATCAAAAACATAGGCAAAGTCGGTACAACATACCAAAATGTGTACCACGCGTGGTTTGCTATTTTCTCCATTGGCTGTTTTTCAACATAGAGCCAAATCATTGCCAAAATAGTGACTAATGGTAGCGCGACGATGAGCGCTCCTAGTTTATCGCTGCGCTTAGCAAGCTCAGAAGCGGCGACGACTATAGCAGCTGTGATCAGATACTTCGTAATTAACCAGCCCATAGTGTCCTCTCCTTGAATAGAAAAACCGATTGCCTATCGGTTTTTATTCTGTCACTATATCGTTCATTATGGAAAGAGAAAAGTGTTATGCAGTTAGGTGAACTAGAAAAACAGGTTTTGCAGCATCTGTGGACAGAATCTGAAGCTGATGCAAAGCAAGTACATGCTGTGCTTGGTGTCTCTAGAGGGAACTCTCTTAATACCATTCAGAGCACTTTAGAACGCTTATTTAAAAAAGGATTGCTGAGTCGAACCAAGCAAGGACATGCCTATTTTTACAGGGCAAAAGTGGACCGAGAAGCGTTGATCGCTACACTTATTACCAATATCACTAGCGACTTTGTCGAAGAAGGTGAGCATAGTCTCATTGCGGCATTTAGTTCCGCATCAGCTAATCTGAATGATGCCCAACTCGATATGCTAGAACATTTAATTGAAGAACAACGTAAACTTCGGAAAGGATAATTAGGGTTATGTTTGTTGGCGATTTAGCGATAGCACTAAATTTATTGAGTGTTGCAGTGCTGGCATTTGCTATCAGTGTTGCGTGCATCTCGATCGCCCTACGATTAACTTTGCCAAGATTCGAGCATCTTACTTTTAGGTTACGTAAAGTTATCCTATGGGCTTTGGTTACTGTACCTTGGTGGGTAGCCATAAGCTGTGCTGCCTTTTTCTGGCCAAGGCAGCAAGAGTTGTTTTCTACTGCTTGGTTAAATGAATTCGCTCATTGGCATCACGTCGACATCTTTAGCTTCAGCAGTTGGCATGCTTTTACCTTGTTGTCGGCCTTCGGTTATTTGATATGGTCGATGATCTCGACCATTTATGTACGTAAAAAGCAATCATCAACAATGGCATCTCTGATTGGATTATCAGAGATCCAACCTCAGGTGACTATAACTCAGCAGCGCTATTATTCGTTAGCACAAGCAATTCCTGCGGCCTTCACCACAGGTCTAGTGTCCCCTAAGATTTACCTGACCACAGGATTGCAAGAAAAGGTTACAGAACAGCAACTCGATATTATTGTTCGACATGAAATGGCGCATGTCGTGGCTCGAGACCCTTTATTTAAAGTCATCTTTGCTGCATTTGCTGGTTTTTATCCGAAAGCGGCCAAACGCAATTTAATCGGACATTTTACCCTGTTGACTGAACAGCTTGCAGATCATGCTGTGACCACTGAGCATGACAATCTAGATGTCGCTCAAGCCTTGATAAATGTAGCTCGAATGCAGCGAAGCGTAACTCTTGGTTGTGATGGTTTACAGACAAGTTATTTCGGTAACGATCAAACCAGTGTTCGAGTACAGCGACTGATTCAACCTAGGTTAACGTCTTCCCGATTGGCGATCGGTTTAACGTTGTTATTCTTAGCCATCGTCCCACTTTTAACCGCTTCAACTGTCGATAGCCTTCACCACATTATCGAAACCTTCTTCACCCATTAATTAAGGATTGGGAATGAGAGACTTGCTTTTTAACGTCAGAACTAAAAAACCGATTGGCTATCGGTTTTCCTCCATTGTGCTAGGAATGTGTTTAGTATTCCCTGCCGTTGCGGTATCGAATGAAGCGCCACAAACACTCACCTTAGCCGATGCTGTGACTTTGACACTTCAGCAACACCCAGAATTACAGATTTTCAACTCGCAGCAGCGCGTGATGGAAGGGCGAATACAGCAGGCAAGTGTCGGTGAGCGGCCTGAAATAGGTTTAATGATTGAGGATGCTCTGGGTACTGGTGAACACAGTGCTCTGAAAAGTATGCAATCTACGCTCAGTTTTTCATGGTTACTGCAACAAGATTTGATTGATAGTCGTGTTAACACGGCTAAAACAGAGGCCACTCAATTAGATATAGAAAAACAAATCAAAGCCTTGGATTTGTCTTCACAGGTGGCTAAACATTTTATTGATTTGTTAGTGAAGCAAGAACGCCTCAAGCTCAATCTGATAGCAGAAAAGCAGGCAAAAGAGGTTGTCAAAACCGTTGCTAAACGTGTGCAAGCGGGAAAGAGTTCTGCGGTTGAAACACAGTTGGCAAAGGCTGAGCTTATCCGTCGTGGCTTGGCCGTCGAAGATATCGAGCATGAACTCAAAGCCAGCCAATATCAATTGGCATCACAGTGGGGAAAGCCTAAGGCATCCTATCGTTTCAACGGCAATCTGCTTGATATGCCTGCTGTGCCATCAGTTGACAGTCAGCTTAAATTGTTAAAAAAGCATCCTCGTTTTCAACAGTTTGCGACTGCGCAACGCATTGCTCAATCGCAAATGGAGCTCGCACGAATAGAAGCTAAGCCGCAGTGGCAAGTGACCGCTGGCGTGAGGCGCTATGAGGCGAGTGATGATTTTGGCTTAGTCGCGGGTATTTCTATCCCTTGGGGTTCAAGTGACCGTAATGCGGGAACCATAGCCGCCTTACAAGCACAGCAAGATGTACTCGCCAATGAGCAAAACGCATTAATGCAGGCTCAGGATGCCCAGTTGTATGTGCTGTTACAGGAAATGGCACATTCTGCACATGTTATCGATACAGTGCGCAGTGACATAGTGCCAACCCTTGAAAAAGCTCTGTCTGAGGCAAGCAATGCCTTTGATAAAGGTCTGCTCAGCTACAACCAATACAATGACGTGTATCGGGAATTACTCAGTGCTCAATATCAGTTGCTGGATGCCTTTGAAAGTTTGCATTTACAACACATTGAAATTCAACGCCTAACGGGCACATCCATTTCTCAGTGAGATTACCTATGAAGAATAACAACACCTTTTCGTCATTGAGTTTGGCGATACTGCTCAGTCTGGGTATTAATGCCGTCGCTTCAACACCTTTAATGGCATCCTCAGCGCCCGTTGCCGAGCAAGCTGAACCCGAAAAAGGGCCGCATCGTGGACGTATGCTGCGTGAGGGCGATTTTGCACTAGAGCTCGCCATTTTTGAAACGGGCGTTCCCCCTGAGTTCCGTGTTTGGACGAGCTTTGAGGGGAAACCGCTCGATCCTAAGACCGTCGATTTGAGTGTGAAATTGACCCGTTTAGGCAATGTGGTGGATGACATTCGCTTTAATGCGCAGGGTGATTTTCTCCGTGGTGATATGGAGATCTATGAACCCCATTCGTTTATCGTCACCATTGAGGCGAAATACCAAGGTAAAACATACCGTTGGCAGTATGACAACTTTGAAGGCCGTACCACTATCGAGCAGGCTGTTGCCAGTGCGATGGAGATTCACTCTGGTTTTGCAGGCCCTGCCACATTGCATCAAACCATCCCAGCCTATGGCACATTGGCGCTACCCGTCGGGACGCAACGTGCAATTGCGGCACGTTTTGACGGCGAAATTACCCGGTTACATGTTGGACTGGGTGACAGGGTGAAAAAGGGGCAAACCCTTTTGACTGTAGAAAGTAATGAGAGCTTAAAACCCTATCAAATTAAAGCGCCGTCCGATGGCGTGGTGTCAGCATTGTTCGCCAACAATGGAGAACAAACCCTAGGGCGTCAGTTGTTGACACTGACCGATAACAGTCACTATATCGCTAAGCTTGCTGTGTACCCCATTGATTATCAAAGCGTCATCTTAGGTGCACCTGTCACTATCAACGTCGAGGGTGTGGAGGAAACCTATCAAGGTTCCATTAGCTTTATTGAACCAGAGGTTCGTGACGATCAAGCCCGTATTGCGTGGGTCAAACTTGCCGATCCTATCGGGGTTTTGACTGCGGGCAGTTTTGTAAATGCCAGTATTGAAGTCGCAACCATTGAGGTGCCATTGGCGGTTAAAAGAGTCGGATTACAAGGGTTTCGTGATTTTACCGTCGTCTTTGCTAAGGTCGGAGAGCAGTACGAAGTCCGTATGCTGGAGCTTGGCCGTCAAGACGGTGAGTGGGTCGAAGTGCTTGGTGGCTTAAAGCCTGGTACTGAATACGTGACCAATAATAGCTACATCTTAAAAGCCGACATTGAAAAGTCTGGCGCATCACACGATCACTAGGAGTTCGAGTCATGTTGGAATCGATTTTACGCTTTTCGATAAAGCGCAAATTCTTAGTGTTAGTGATGGTAATCGCCGTTGCGGGATTAGGGCTATGGAATTTCACTAAATTACCCATCGATGCCGTACCGGATATCACCAATGTGCAGGTGATGATTAATACCGAAGCGCCGGGATACACGCCACTTGAAATCGAGCAGCGTGTGACCTTCCCTTTGGAAACCGCATTAGCAGGCTTGCCTGGGTTAACCTACACCCGCTCGGTATCGCGCTATGGCTTATCACAGGTGGTGGCCATTTTCAGTGATGAGACGGATGTCTATTTTGCCCGTCAGTTAGTCAATGAGCGTTTATCGGCGGCACGTTCCGAGCTGCCGCTTGGGCTTGAACCACAGCTTGGCCCTATTGCGACTGGCTTAGGTGAAATCTTTATGTTTACCGTGGATGCATTGCCAGATGCTACCCATGCCGATGGAACGCCTATCACGCCAATGGATTTACGCACGGTACATGATTGGACAATTAGGCCGCAGCTCATGCGTGTGCCAGGGGTGGTTGAAGTTAACCCTATCGGCGGCTTTGAGCGTGAGATTTTGGTCGCTTTCAAACCGGAAAAACTGCTCGCCTTTGGTTTAACCCAAGCCGATGTTGTCGATGCCATAGCCAAGAATAATCAGAACCAAGGCGCAGGTTTTATTGAGCAAAACGGTGCTCAGTGGTTACTGAGAATGCCAGGCCAAGCCGAAGACATTGTGGCCATTGGCAATATCCCACTCAAATCAACGCAAGGCAGTGCGCTGACCATTAAAGATGTGGCCGATATTGAAAATGGTCAGGGGCTACGCAACGGTGCTTCGACTCAAAATGGCCGCGAAGTGGTCATGAGTACCGTGTTTATGTTGATTGGTGAGAATAGCCGCACCGTTGCCCATGCTGTAGGTGAGAAACTCAAAGAAATCAACGCGACCCTGCCGGAAGGGATTGTCGCCACAGCAGTTTATGATCGCACTAAGTTAGTGGATAAAACCCTACAAACGGTGCAGACCAATCTATTAGAAGGCGCACTACTGGTCATTGTGGTGTTGTTTGTACTGCTTGGGAATTTTAGGGCTGCATTTTTAACTGCACTGGTGATCCCCTTTGCTATGTTAATGACGATTACCGGCATGGTACAAACCCGCGTTAGCGCGAACCTGATGAGTTTAGGCGCTCTGGACTTTGGTTTGTTAGTCGATGGCGCGATCATTATTGTTGAAAACTGCTTGAGACGGTTAAGTCAGGCAGGAGACGATCCTTTACCGTTAAAAGAACGTCTAGAGCTCGTGTTTGAAGCTACCCGTGAGGTCATTCGCCCCGCACTATTTGGTGTATTTATCATTACCGCCGTGTATTTGCCGATTTTTGCACTAGAAGGTGTAGAAGGCAAAATGTTCCACCCGATGGCGATTACGGTAGTGATTGCGTTGTTAAGTGCCATGTTGCTGTCGGTGACTTTTGTGCCAGCAACCATTGCCTTGCTGTTTAAGAAACCAGTGAAGGAGAAGCATAGCCCGCTTATCCGTGGTGCAGGCGCCTTGTATCGCCCTGCGTTAAACTGGGTAATTCAAGGTCGCTGGGTCGTGGTGATTGCTGCCACGTTGTTGGTCGCCGTTTTTGGTTACCAAGCGACGAAATTAGGCAGTGAATTTGCCCCTAATTTGGATGAGGGGGATATTGCAATGCATGCCCTACGTATTCCTGGCACCTCACTGAGTCAGGCGATTGCCCTGCAAGAAACTCTAGAAGATAAAATTAAGCAAATGCCTGAAGTTGAAAGGGTATTTGCCAAAATTGGTACTGCGGATGTGGCGACCGATGCAGTGCCTCCGAGTGTGGCTGATAACTTTATTATCCTAAAACCTCGTGAGCAGTGGCCAAATCCCAATAAATCGAAGGAGCAAATTGTAGAAGAGTTGGCGGCGATGGTGGAACCTATCCCTGGCAACCGCTATGAGTTCTTACAGCCTATTCAAATGCGCTTTAATGAGCTGCTTGCAGGGGTCCGGGCGGAGCTTGCAATTAAGGTGTTTGGTGATGATTTCGATACGCTCACTTCGCTTGGTGCACAAATCGAGGCAGCTATCGCTCAGGTCGATGGCATTGCCGATGTGCAAGTGGAGCAGACAACAGGTTTGCCTATGCTGAATATCATTCCGAAACGTCAACAGCTGATGCAACATGGCTTAAGTATGGCCGAGTTGCAGTCTCAAGTGGCAACCGCAATGGGCGGCACTGTGGCGAGTAAATTCTATGAAGGAGATATTCGCTCAGACATTGTTGTACGTCTGGGTGAATCACGTAGGCAAAATCTGGACGGCTTACGTTATTTACCGATTTCCTTACCCGACGGGCATAGCATCCCACTTCAGGAATTAGCGTCCTTGGAATTGGTTTCTGGTGCTAACCAGATTAACCGTGAAAATGGGAAACGTCGCATGGTGGTCACCGCCAACGTACGTGGACGGGATTTAGGTAGCTTTGTCGCTGATATTCAAAACGTTATCGGGGAAAGAGTGGATATTCCCGCAGGTTACTGGGTGGAGTACGGAGGCACCTATCAAAAATTACAATCGGCATCGCATCGCTTGAGTATTGTTGTGCCTGTGACCCTGTTGATGATTGTCGGTTTATTGATCCTCGCCCTTAGCTCCTTCAAGGATGCGATGATTATCTTTACTGGCGTCCCCTTAGCCCTGACGGGCGGAATTGCCGCATTATTGTTACGGGACATTCCCTTTTCTATCTCAGCCGCAGTGGGCTTTATCGCCCTCTCTGGTATCGCGATTTTAAATGGTCTTGTCATGGTGTCATTTATTCGCGAATTACGTAAAGAAGGTATGGGGCTCGATAGGGCAATTTTTGAGGGGGCACTAACAAGGCTTCGTCCAGTGTTAACCACGGCTTTAGTGGCATCACTCGGGTTTATTCCAATGGCACTCAATACCGGTATCGGTTCAGAAGTCCAACGTCCGCTGGCAACGGTTGTGATTGGGGGAATTATTTCATCAACCCTGTTAACGCTGTTTGTTATTCCAGCGTTATATCGCATTTTACATAAAGAAAAGGAGTCGATTTTGACTGAAGTAGAAGTAATGGAGATTGCGGATGCCAAATAAGCTATTAAACATCAGCTTGTTGCTGATGGTTGGATTAATAGGTTTGGTGAGTATTGATGTCATGGCACATGGGGTGGACGACAATACTCGCGCCTTTTTAGAACAAAACCAAGGCGTGCAATTTATCCCCTTTTTGTACATTGGGGCGAAGCACATGATCACGGGCTACGACCACTTATTGTTTCTCGTGGGTGTGATCTTCTTTTTGTACCGCAGCAAAGATGTGCTGTTGTATGTGACCATGTTTACCCTAGGTCACAGCACCACATTATTGCTTGGTGTAATGACCGATTTGCAAGTTAACGCCTATCTTATCGATGCGATTATTGGCTTATCAGTGATCTATAAAGGTTTTGATAACTTGGGGGGATTTAAGCGCTGCTTTAATTGGCAACCCAATACCAAAATAGCAGTGTTGGTCTTTGGTTTGTTCCATGGCTTTGGACTGGCAACCAAATTACAGGAGTTTCAGTTGTCACAGGAAGGCCTATTTACAAATTTATTAGCATTCAATATTGGGGTGGAGATCGGACAATTTGCTGCGCTGGCCATCATCTTGATTGTGATAAATGCCTGGCGTCATTTCCCTTCATTTCAACGATTTTCAACGCTGACTAACACCGCTCTGATGAGTGTAGGGGTGATGCTGATGGGTTATCAGCTCACAGGCTATTTCGTCAACTAAACGATTATAAGAGAAGATTATGCAACACACTGTAAGTTCAAAAATCTTGGTCAAAGCGAGCGTATCGGCAACGGTAGTGGCGGCCATTGCGCTGGTCACTTTTATTCTGCCAGCCGAGTACAACATCGATCCTACAGGCGTAGGTCAAAAGCTGGGATTAACCTCAATTGCACAGGCCGCAGAAGCGGATGGTGCTGCTGCGGTGATGGGAACCCAAGCAAATAATACGGAGTTTCAAACCATTGAAGTGTTGGTTCCGGCGGGGCGCGGTGTCGAATATAAATTTGCCATGCCGCAGTATGCCAAAATGACCTACGAATGGATGACCGATGGCGATGCTTTGTATTTTGACCTCCATGGAGAACCTGAGGGAGATACCACTGGCTATTTTGAGAGTTACACCATAGCGACATCAAATGAAATGAAAGGGAGCTTTACTGCGCCTTTCGCGGGGTCACATGGTTGGTATTGGAAAAACAAGACAGATAAGCCTATTGCCGTTCAGTTACAGGTAAAAGGACAATATGAAGTCATTGGTTTAAAACAATAATTGGCAAATTTGGAGAAAACGATGAAAAAATTATTGTCAGTATTCACCCTATGCACAGCGTTAATGAGTGGCAATGTATTGGCCCATGCGGATCACGGAGTGATCAGCGGTCAAGGTGCCTTAAAGGTGGCAGCTAAATCGCTTAATCAAATGACATTTAAAGACTTTGGTTTTGAGGTGGGTAAATTAGAGGGAACATGGAAAAACTTGCCTGAGGCACAATTATCAATCGTCAGCTTTGAAGGCAATTACTACGTGGTCAGTGCCGTTAACCCAACGACTCAAAAACAATTTTTTCTCAAAATAGCCAGTAACGGCGAGCTTTTAGAAGTCAAAGACACGAACAAGTTCTAGTCGCCAAGATTGCACTGTCTATGTTATGGGCAACAGACAGTGCAATAACCCTGCAAGCGGTTTACTTTTATTAAATCAAATATCGTTCTTAGCAATACATTTTGTAATCTGAACCCAATTAATCTGAGTTAACAGTCTAACTCACTTTGTCCCGAAGTAAGCCACAAGGAGTATGATACTTTAATACTCGATTGTGGCACGGTTCGGACTAAGTTGTGGCAATTAGTATGAATCTTTATTTTTGGCCATATTTAATCTAGAACGATACGAGCTAGAGTTCTTGGCTGTTCAGTTTAGAACTTTATTCCTCTCCAACATCAACCCCGAGACATTCAATCATTCAATCGTGATCCCGAATGTCAAAGTCCAGCATTACACACTTAAATAAAATGAGGCAGTAACATGCAAACCGGCCAAAAATTTTTAGCGGTGTATCCTGCTTCATCCTTCGATGACGTTGATGGCAGTTTGGTGGAATTTCCCGAGAAACGGCGCCAATTAGAGGTGCTTCCAAAGCCAGAGAAAGTGCTGGTGGATGACGGTGAAATCTCCACGATTGAGTCCCTACCAGAACACCTTAAGTCGGAAGATTGGTATTTTGTTCGCAATTTAGACACGGGCCGTAGGCATTGGTTTACACCGCTTGGCTATAAGTTGACGTTACTTGAATAAATCATAGAGTCATCGATACCGATACTTGCCTTTAGGTGGAGTTTGAGCCGCAATCTCCGATTTTCTTTTCACACTTAGATGGTCATTACACTTGGGGCAGTAGTTGAGTAACGCACTGCCTTCAAAGTCCAACTGACAAAAAACGCAGCGATATATAGCGACTACGTTCAACCTGTCCATTTTGGCAATCTGCTCTTTAATCCGATCACGGGTAGTCTTGGTTTGTACCAGAACTTGTTGCTGTTGCTGCTCCTGAACAGCTGGAGCCTTAGCCTGTTGATGCTCAAACCACGCATTGCGCCTTGGATTGTAAATCCAATGCTTGCCCTTAATGGACGTTTCAAGCCATTCGCGCAGTAGTGTTTGAGCTGATTTTAGTTTGTAAAACTCATTAAATATCTTTGAGAAAGGAATTAAATCAAGCCCTAGTACCGCCGTGTGCTGATCTCTTGATAGATTGTTATATATCGGCGCGGGGCGACCAGGATGGCTAATGTATAGGCATAGCTTGCGGCCTGAGACCGTAAAGATTAAGTCAAACATAATATCCTGCTCATAACTATCAGGCGTTATGTCCTTGGGCTCCACCGTGATTGGCAAACTTTTGGTAATGACGTGCGTTTGGCCGTGATGGTCAATCTCGAGAGGTGGCAACAATAACAAGCCTGTCCCCTGTAGAAGCTGCTTCAGCATGTAGCGAACTGAGACATAAAACGAGTATTTGCAGGCCTCAATCTCTTCCTTACTCGCACCTTTGGAGTCATGGGCAAAGTGGAACGCATTAACGTCACCCTGCCGTGCGATTAAGGCAATACCGCATGATGGGCAAGTACAATCACAGGACTTACCCCGCGTTGCGTCCTCTGCATCTATATACAAGCCATCACTACGAAGGCCGAAGGGGATTAGGTTCATAAGGTAAGCTACTTACAAAGTTTTAAGCCTTCTTGAAGGATCGGTCCGATATTAACGCGGGATGCACCCATTTCATCCTGAACTTGTCGAAGAGTTTTATTTTCCTTTTTAGCTATTGCCTTTAGGTATTCCAATAAAGAACTATCCTCTTTCCAAATTGGCTCAATAGAATCATAACCCTTGCTTTGGGCAACACCGTTTACCGCATATTCTTTATCATTTGCGATAAAAATCACTGCCTGGTCGTAGCAGCCAAGTTCTCCGCTTTCGACAGTAAACGGCCAACTTTCCCCATAACTACTTTGATGAATTTCTTTAGCGTTTAAAGTTGGGCTTAATGCCAGTAATGAGAGAATAATCGCTTTCTTCACAGTTCCCATTCCTGTTTTAAATTGTTTAACCTACTAATATTACGCCAATAATTGTCAGGTTCACATAGAAATGGAGGTTGAATCTGACTACCGTCTTTCTGCCAACATCTTGGCCATCGCACTTTCCTTTGCCTTAATGTCTTTGCCGTACCGCAATACCATCATTGGGCTTTTCCAACGACCGTTCTCTTGGATTTGGGCTATCGAATAGCCTGCGGCAAGTAAGTCCTGTGCGGCGCCAATCCTGGCACTATGCCCTGACCAAGCAGAATGACGGTCGATTCCTAAACTCTCGAATGCCCACAGAAATACTCGGTCCACTGTACGGGTGGACATCGGCTTGGCTTGAACCGAGACTTTATTGCTCCGGCCAATCGGCTGAAACAAGTAGTCTTCCTTAGTCAGCCCAGCACCTTGGATGTACCTCTGAATCAATTTGAAGCCTAGCGGTGTAATGTTCACTACCTCTTCTTCACCCGAGTCATTGGTTTTGGTGTAAGGCACTGACAACACATAATCGCCTTCAAAAGTGGATTTGAGATGGCCTACTTTGATCCGAAGCAGCTCGGATTCACGAAGCAACGATTCATAGGCGATGTTCAGCAACGCCAAATTGCGCTTGTCTAATAACCTCTCACTCTCGCCATACGATTCTATGAGCATCTGCAGGTGATGAAGTCTAAAAGGCGTTGCCTGCTCTTGCGCTAAACCGCCTGACTCGAGCTTTACTATTCTGATTTCATTCTGCTTGTCTTGCACGGTCTTACTGCTCACAGGGGACAACAAACCACACTCCACATGGAAACTGTTAATCGCCCAAGCATATTGAGATAAGGTGGTGTACGACGATGCCTGGTAGTACTCAATGAATGTGGCCACTACCTCGGGGGTCGCAGGCAACGGGGTTAGGTTATTTGTAAGACACCAACTTTCAAACTTAGCCCACCGGCTCATTAGTGCTCGCCATGTATTAGCCCTGCGGGTACGGTGGCCATTATCAAGAAAGTGCTTGAGTTTTGCCTGTGTAATCTCCCGAATGCGGAGCTTGTCTGCATCGGTTAACTGAGCCAGAGGCTTTGACAATAGCGCCTGTAGCTCGTCAGTAGAGCGCTGATAACTGTCTTTTAACGAATCGTTAAGCGTTGACGGAGGTTCGCCATAGGACAGTGCAACGCTGTGATTATTCGTAGTTAATAAGCTCACCTAATGCCTCCCTGTCTGCTGAAAATGCGGGGTGTTCGTCCTTGTAAAAACTCAGTAATTCATCAATCGCAGCATCCACGGATTTTGCGCCAATCGTATCCTTGAAAAGAACTAGCTTGTCGTATTGGTTCTTGCTGATCACAGGTCGAGTCGTCTTTTGAACCCGCTCGATTTGAGAGATGCGCCGACGTACCAGCTTCCAACCTGAATCCGAGAAAATGGAATTAAGACAGACATTCAATGAATGCAGCGCGGTTTCCTGTGGTAACGGCTTGGATTTGGTGGGTTCGGTTTCTCGCATTAACTGACGGAATGTCACAGTGAGGGTCGGAGTGCCATTTAAGAACTGCGAAGTAAACCACTCGGTTTTCTCTATCTGGTTGTAAGTGTTACCGATCATGCGCGAGAGTAAATCACGTACTTGTGGGCTTGCAGCTTCACTTGCCGCTAACAGTCTTAATGTGCGTCCCTTGGGTCGCGAACTGACGTCAGAGGGGAGGGCGTGATACGTCCAAGCTGGGCCTAATGAGTCAGATTTGAGTGGGGAGGTAGTGTCATTCATTTTAGTATGGCGTCTCTACACTAATAATTATGTTTTTAGTATAGAGACACACACTAACTAAATCAAACAAGTTTAGTTAGATTTCTGAGCAGCCTACCCATTGAGGTAATACACCGTAAAGTAGATACGCATTCCATGCTTGACCACCTGCCAATGCATCACAGTCCAGCGCTTCAAGGCTGTCATGAGTCCATCCTCCTTGCGGCGCAGGTACTATAGTTATTTGTGTGCCATCTAAGTCCTGAATTTGGAGATCACATTCAACAAGTGCCCCTGTCAAAAAATCTGGTTCATTCGGGCTTGATGGGCGGGTGATGATGCCAGAGACGATTTTTGATAGCTGTTGGCTCACCACCTTCCAGACCAGTGGATTGCTTTGCAAGGCACTAACAATCTTATCCAGCATAGGGATGGCCCCTTGAAGAAGAGCTAATTCAACCGAGTTAATTGGTTCGAAGTCGCCAGACTTGATAGCCTCGATGTCCTCGACGTAGAAATTGGCACCATCCTCAATACCGTTACCTTGGCCAAGGTTAATGCCGTAGGTGAACACGATGGGGGCATGGTCGCTATCGGTCAGCACCTCGGCATTGACCATTACTGCGAGTTCCAGTTTAACCAGCGGGTTAGGCGTATCGACGTAAAAGCTGTATTCCTGATAGTAGCTATCCGCGTCGCCGTTGTCCTCTAGGAACGGCAGGGGAGCTAACAAACTGGTCGCTTGGTCAAGGTAAATACTTGGGCTAATTTGCATCTAATTTCTCTCAGTTATTAATGTAAGATCATCATTGCATAGGTTCAATTTCTGGCAAATTTTGAGTAAATTCTACAGGATTTTAATATTACAACCTTGCTTCAATCATGCCGTAACGGGCATTGCTTCACCGCTAAGGCCAAACCGTTTAATCCCCGCGCTAATGCTATACCTGCTCCATTGCTTCACGATGCTCAGATACCCCGTGCCTTGGTACAAATCAAAGGCGAGCGCGTGGTTGGGCAGCTTTTTCTCACTACAGGGCAAAATTAGCGTCGACTTCAACGAAACCAGCTCTTGCTGTAACGCATAGAATTGGCCTGCAACCGATTGAGTAGTCTCCAATAATTCCATTAAAAATCATTCCCAAAACGATTCATACCAAAGTCATGGTCAAAGTCGTGACCGCTATCGATGCCTGAATGAGTCAAGTCAGCTCCTAAAGGATTACCTGCCACATCCAAAGCGCCGTTCAGCGTAAGCAACCCTGTAGCTGGATTGATAAGATAATCATGGTAAGCGCCCGTTCTACGTTTCAAACCTGTATCATCACATACTTCGGGGTATTGATTAGCAACACATGGGATCTTACTTGGGATGAACTTAAGCGATGCTGCACGAGGAATTGCCGCTGGTAATGGGTTACCTTTGTTGAGCAAAACAATTAGGCCAGCGACGAACCCAAACACACCTATAACCAAATATGCAGCAAATATAGTCACCTCTAATAACTGAATTTCTTATCTGATTAAAGGATCTCACAAATGCAAAACGGCGCAAAAATTGAACTTTGCGCCGTCTGAATGGGAGGGATTAAGCCGCCATCAAAAGGTTTTGATAGTTATGCGTTAACGATAACGAATGGCCGAACATTTCAGTAACTTCCACGACCTGAGATGCTGGAGCCTCCATTTCAGCCGCCGCTTCTTCTGCGCTACGAACCCAGCCAAACAACTTGGGGTCACCTCAGAAAACGGAAAAAATCGTACGCTAAGACCCAGAGAGCGGACGTAGCGGTCGGAATTTCCCCACGCCTACTTTGGAGCTACTGCGCCAGAGGTAATCGCCGGTCAGGTTGATATGCTCCCAACCCAGCGGCGACAGGTACTGCAACAGCCCTTCATCGACACCATGGCCGTGGCCGCGCAAAGCATTCGCGGCGCGCTCCAGGTAGACCGTGTTCCACAGCACGATGGCCGCCGTCACCAGGTTGAGGCCACTGGCCCGGTAGCGCTGCTGCTCGAAACTGCGGTCGCGGATTTCGCCCAGCCGGTTGAAGAACACCGCCCTGGCCAGCGCATTGCGGGCTTCGCCCTTGTTCAATCCGGCATGCACACGACGGCGTAGTTCCACGCTTTGCAGCCAGTCCAAGATGAACAGCGTGCGCTCGATGCGCCCCAGCTCGCGCAGCGCAACGGCCAGGCCGTTCTGGCGCGGGTAGCTGCCGAGCTTGCGCAACATCAGCGAGGCCGTCACCGTGCCCTGTTTGATCGAGGTAGCCAGGCGCAGGATTTCATCCCAATGGGCACGAATAGCCTTGATGTTCAACTTGTCGCTGCTAATCGTCGGTCTGAGTGCGTCGTAACTGGCTTCACCCTTAGGGATGAACAGCTTGGTGTCGCCCAGGGCGCGGATGCGCGGCGCGAAGCGGAAGCCCAGCAGATGCATGAGGGCAAAGACATGATCGGTGAAGCCCGCCGTGTCGGTGTAGTGCTCCTCGATGCGCAGGTCGGACTCGTGGTACAGCAGGCCGTCGAGCACGTAGGTCGAGTCGCGCACGCCGACGTTCACGACCTTGGTGTGGAACGGCGCGTACTGGTCGGAGATGTGCGTGTAAAACGTCCGCCCTGGGCTGCTGCCATATTTCGGGTTGATGTGCCCGGTGCTCTCGGCCTTGCTGCCGGTGCGGAAGTTCTGGCCGTCCGACGATGACGTGGTGCCGTCACCCCAATGCTCGGCGAAGGGATGCCGGAACTGCGCGTTCACCAATTCGGCCAGCGCCGTCGAATAGGTTTCATCGCGGGTATGCCAGGCTTGTAGCCAGGCGAGCTTGGCATACGTTGTGCCGGGACAGGACTCGGCCATCTTGGTCAGGCCGAGATTGATCGCGTCGGCCAGTATGGTGGTCAGCAGCAGGTTCTTGTCCTTGGCCAGGTCGCCCGATTTCAGGTGCGTAAAGTGGCGGGTGAAGCCCGTCCATTCATCCACTTCCATAAGCAGTTCGGTGATCTTGATGTGCGGCAGGATCATCGCGGTCTGGTCGATCAGCGCCTGCGCGGTGTCAGGCACCGCCGCATCCAGAGACGTGATCTTCAGGCCAGACTCGGTGATGATGGCGTCCGGCAGGTCGTTGGCCGCCGCCATGCGGTTGACGGTCGCAAGCTGTGTTTCTAGCAGCGTCAGCCGGTCATGCAGGTACTGGTCGCAGTTGGTGACCACAGCCAGCGGCAGTTCGCTGGCCAGCTTGAGGCTGGCGAATTTCACAGGCGGTACCAGGTAGTCCTCGAAATCCTTGAACTGGCGTGAGCCTTGCACCCAGATGTCGCCGGAGCGCAGCGCGTTCTTCAGTTCCGACAGTGCGCACAACTCGTAGTAGCGCCGGTCGATGCCGGCATCGGTCATCACCAGCTTCTGCCAGCGCGGCTTGATGAAGTCGGTCGGCGCATCGGCAGGCACCTTGCGTGCGTTGTCGCTGTTCATGCCGCGCAGCACCTCGATGGCGTCCAGCACATCCTTGGCAGCGGGCGCAGCCCGCAGCTTGAGCACGGCGAGGAATTCCGGCGCGTACCGGCGTAACGTGGCGTAGCTCTCGCCGATGCGGTGCAGGAAATCGAAGTCCTCGGGCTGCGCGAGCTTCTGCGCTTCGGTGACATTTTCGGCGAAAGCATCCCAGGATAGTACGCCCTCGATTGCGGCGAACGGATCGCGGCCCGCTTGCTTGGCCTCGATCAGCGCCTGACCGATGCGCCCAAACAGCCGCACCTTGGCGTTGATCGCCTTGCCGGATGCCTGGAACTGCTGCTGATGCTTGTTCTTGGCGGCGTTGAACAGCTTGCCCAGGATTCGATCATGCAGGTCGATGATTTCATCGGTGACGGTGGCCATACCCTCGATGGCGAGCGCGACCAGGGTGGCGTAGCGCCGCTGCGCCTCGAACTTGGCCAGGTCGGCGGGTGTCATCTGGCCACCCTCGCGGGCGATCTTGAGCAGGCGATTCTGGTGCACCGACCGCTCGACGCCGGAAGGCAGGTCGAGCGCCTGCCATGCCTTGAGGCGTTCGATGTGTTCGAGCATGTGCCGCGAATTGGGCTTGACGGGTGACTGGCGCAGCCAGGCCAGCCAGGTCGTTTTGCCGTTGTCCCGGCGTTTGAGCAGATCGTCAAGGCGGCGACGATGCGCGTCCGATAGCGGTTCGGACAAGGTTTCGTAGATTTGCCGGTTGGCGCGGGTGATCGCCTCGGCACAGACGCGCTCGACAACATCCAGCGTCGGCAAGATGACGTGTCGGTGCCGCAGGTCGTCGAGAACACTGTTGGCCAGCATGATGCCCTTGTCGGTTTGCAAGGCCAACTCGGTCGCGGCATGGACAGCCTGCCGATAGTGCGCCAGGCCGAACGGCTCCATGCCCAAATATGCACGCAGCTCAAGCAGATGCTCGCGCCGGGTTTCTTCCCTCTCTGCATACTGTGGCCAGCACGATGGATCGATGCGCAGTTGCCGTCCGATCCATTGCAGCAGGGGCATCGGCACCGCAGCGTCGGGCAGCAGGCCCTGACCGGGAAAGCGCAATAAGCATAATTGCACCGCGACACCCAGGCGGTTGGCGTCACCGCGCCGCTGGCGGATTAGTGACAGGTCGGGTTCGCTGAACGTGTAGAGCCGGATGAGTTCGTCTTGGGTATCGGGCAACGCCAAGAGACTGTCGCGCTCTGCGGCGGAGAGGATTGAACGGCGGGGCATGCAGTCTCCTTCTTCTCAAAAACGTAGGTTTGCGACAATCCCGCTCAACCCTCTGGCGCGGTACAGCAAATCAATGCGTTGCGATTCTCGAAAACAGTTCTTGAAACTTTATTCTTGAATTCTTATCATATCAACGCGTTTCGAGAAATAGGGATGTAGCCAACCGCTGCCCCAAGTGGCTTTGACGTGTTTACGAAAGGAGAAAGACTCATGGGTATTTTTGACAGACTTTTCGGTGGCCACCACGGTGGTGGTTACAGCGGTGGTGGGCATCACGGTGGTGGCGGTGGGTACGGAAGCGGCGGGCCTCCAGCGGGCGGGTGGGGTAATGGCGGCCTTGCTTGCCCCAACTGCAAGGCATCTAACGCGCCAGGCGCTCGCTTCTGCCAGCAGTGCGGGACTTCGTTGGTTCCTTCGGCTTACGCGCAATGTGGAACCACACTGCAACCGGGTGCGAAGTTTTGCGCTCAGTGCGGCAAGGCAGCGGTCTGACCGTGCCATGCTGGTTGGCTATGCGCGCGTCTCGACGCAGGATCAGAACCTGGAGCTACAGCGGGAGGCCTTGACCCAGGCCGGGTGCCAAAAGCTCTTTGAGGACAAATTAAGCGGCACGAGAGCCGAGCGCCCCGGCTTGGCCAAGGCGCTTGAAATGCTACGCAAGGGAGACACGCTGGTCGTCTGGAAGCTGGATCGCCTGGGCCGCAGCGTCAAGCAATTGGTCGATCTGGTCAGCGAGTTGCACAAGCAGAGCATCCAGTTCAAGAGTCTCACCGACGCCATCGACACCGGCACGCCGTCGGGACGGTTCTTCTTTCACGTCATGGCCAGCCTCGCCGAAATGGAGCGCGAGCTGACGGTGGAGCGGACCCGAGCAGGATTGGCGGTCGCCCGGCTGTCAGGCCGCAAGGGAGGGCGCAAACCGAAGATGACCAAAAGCAAGATTGAATCGGCCAAGAAGCTGCTCGCCAGCGGGATCGCTCCCAAGGACGTGGCCAAGAACCTCGGGGTCTCAATCCCGACGTTGTATCGCTGGGTGCCGGCTTCCGGTCACGCTGAACAAAAATGAACTCAGAAGAAGGACGAAAATGAGCACCGGTCACACCCATGCCCTACCCAGCGAGCGCAATGAAAAATCGCTCTGGATCGCCCTGGCGCTGACCGGGAGCTTCTTGCTGGCCGAAGTCGCCGCAGGCATCGTTTTCAACAGCCTGGCCCTGCTCTCAGATGCGGCGCACATGTTCACGGATGCAGCGGCGCTGGCCATCGCCTTGGCGGCTGTACGGGTGGCGAGACGGCCAGCCGATGCCAAGCGCACCTATGGCTACTACCGCTTCGAAATCCTTGCGGCCGCATTCAACGCCCTGTTGCTCTTCGGCGTCGCTGGCTACATCCTGTATGAGGGCTGGCAGCGTTTGCGCGAGCCAGCGCAGGTTCAGTCCAGCGGGATGCTGGTGGTAGCAGTGCTGGGTCTGATCGTCAACCTCATCAGCATGCGTATGCTTCAGGGCGGCAAGGACAAGAGCCTCAACGTCAAAGGCGCTTATCTGGAGGTCTGGAGCGACATGATTGGCTCCATCGGCGTGATCGGAGCTGCGCTGGTCATCCGATTCACCGGCTGGGTGTGGGTAGATGCGGTCGTCGCCGTGGCAATCGGGCTATGGGTGCTGCCACGAACTTGGCTGCTACTCAAGGAAAGCCTGAATGTCTTGCTGGAGGGAGTCCCAGACGGCATTGACATGGGAGCCTTGATGGCATCTGTTCAGGCCGTGCCAGGCGTGACAGGGCTGCATGACTTGCACGTATGGGCGCTCACGAGCGGCAAGGTCAGCATGACCGCTCATATCGTGTATGCGCCGGAAATAGGGCCCGACGAGTTGCTCAAAACCCTCAAGTTGTTGCTGGCTGACCGATTCAGCATCTTCCATACGACGCTGCAACTGGAGATTGTTGCCTGTGAACACAGCGTCGATGGGTGCAACTTCGTGGATCATCGCCACAAAGAACCGAGTTCTCAACCAGACCAAGCCGCAGCCCGGCAGGCGTGACTAATGGGACTCCTACTACCCGGCTAGCCAAACCGGTCTTAGCGTACGATTTTTTCCGTTTTCTGAGACGACCCCAACTTACCAGCCACTACATTTAACTTTAGCGCCAACTTAGGGTTCATCTTAATATGTAGGTTACCGTTAAGGTACGCACGAACTGAGAACAGTACCTCGCTAGAGCCGTTAGATTGTATGTATCTAAAGTCGTGGGCTTTGTTGCTGGCCCATTTGAACTCATAAGGTTTAGGTGTGCCGCGTGTATCGAAACCAAGATTGCCAGCGATGGTGACAAAATCGGTGATAAATTCGATTGCACGAACAGACAAACCGCACTGGTTGTAATAGCTGTTATAGTCGTAACCATTAACGATGCCGCCAACATTTTCCATTACACAACGGTAGTCGAGTTTAAAATGAGAGATTTGACCATTCATCACAAGCTCCCGATAACGCCATCTGTCGTATTTGAAGGTGCGTTGGTTACTGGAATAATTAACCACGTTTGCGGCTTGGCTCATAGATAGGTAGAAATCTTTGAACTGATCATCTTGAAGAGCATCAGCGTGTTTTATTGCCCATTGAGCTATCGCGTATGCGTTCTCAGCGGTGAAGTCGACGCTTACGTGCCTCTCTAACAGCTCTAATAACCCCTTACGATTAGATGAAGTCAGGCGAGAAGTCAGCGCATCAAATTTAGCGAACAACTCTTTCCAAAACAAACTTTTGAGACTCTTGATTTTGAGTTTGAGACTTTCCAGCACCGACGCCTTAGAAACTTCTAGTTCTCGCAGTAAATCAGGATCAATTTCTGAGAGTGCGCTATAGGTATCCATTAGCTTGGCCATCTGATGATCGTAAAGTGATTGCATAGCCTTTACCATGTCGGCACCAGGAACTAATTCATTTAGCTTTTGCTTAGTCGAGTCGGATGGCCCTCTGAATTTTGCAGAATAATCACTTTCAGCTAGTTCTAGGTCAAAGTTGGCGTCAAAGAACGCTTTGAAAGGGTCAACCTTGCATTGGCGATGATTTTTATAACCTAAATTCACACGAATAATGTCTACCCGTACCGAATGACGAGTTTCGCGATCACAATCATTTTGAAAATCGAATGTCCCAATGACCTCGGCTTCGGCTTCACGCATTGTAATCGCATTTTCGATATCTTGACTGTTAGACCAGCGCTTCGGCAATACCAGATAACACACTTCGGCATTAGCTTCGGAAATGACACGGGTAGCCCATTGCTCAAAGGCCGAATAAGGAGGGTTGCAGAAAATGACGCCAACGGGCTTATCAACAAGGGTTTGCTGATTAAAGTCAGTGCCAATAACCAACACTTTTTTATCGAGCTGGCTGCAATGAACAAGGCTCTTTTCAATCGCGTACAGGTTGTAAAAAGGTGGGCTCATTTCGCCGCGACGGTCCTCTAACGGCATGTTCAGGGCGCTAAGCACTCGACCATCACCGGCACCAATGTCTAGCAACGATGACTCCCTGTTATAAGATTCTAAGAAATTAGACTTAACCAAATCATTTCGAACAACATCAATAATGTGCTGAGAAGACGGATACCATTCAAAATCCTGGTCCTCTGCCTTCAAGTGCCTAACACGTTGAGCGGTTGAAAAGTTAAACTCGCCTTGGTCGGCTAACATGACAGAATGAGACATTTGGACACCCTAAGAAGTTTCGATGTTCAAACTATCTCACGCTTTAAAATTCACGCAAATTTTGACATTAATACAGCGTCACTACACTAAACATTAAAAGTTTAGTATGCGCCACGCACTAATTAATCATGAAAATTCTTAGTTAACGCCTGAAAAACATGCAAGGTCCGAGTTAAAAAGGATTATACTCGGCAAAGCGCGAAAAAACCCTCCATTTCACCCAGTTTAATATAGTGACATTACGCTAATACATGGCGGCACCTACGCCGAGCAGACACCTCAACAATCTTTAGTATAATGACGTCACACTAATGCAGTTTTTGGCTTATGGGCATACATGTCCGATAACTGTAATTATCGGACGCGAGGAAAAACAGACGGGCAGGGGCAAGCATTGACTCCGCGGGTGTACTGGTATCGATTGCTGAGCTTCAGATCCCACATCATGAAACAGAGAGCGCTTATTGTCTTTTAGCTGTATTGAAAAGACGAATCTAATAAAAGAGTAATAAATCAGTGACGGATCAGAAAAATGCCTAATTATAAGGAACATCGTCAAGAACTATTAACCAATTTAACAATGTATAATCCGGCCCTGCAGAGTATCATTCGCTTTATGGGATTTTATTTTCAACATGGTATTTTGCTGCGCAAAATAGAACGCTCTGTTTATTTATTCTGATAAATAAAAGACTTTTCATCCTCACTGTTTAACAGGCTATGTGCACGGCTTAGGAGGAGTTATTTATGTACATATATGCTATGAGTATTGATTTTAAGGACTTCTACAATACATATGGTCCAATAACAACATGTATTATATTGGAGCGTTTATTAATAACATGAATTTTAATGTGTAATCAGTAGTCCTTCACTGCTAAAAGATTGCTTCGTGTTTAAGTTAACTTACGTGAATAATGTAATAATAAAAATTTGTTCCAGTCACTGTAATATTCTTCAATAATGAGCTAGCTAATGATGATCGTTAGCTGCAATCCGGTATGATGTGATTAAGTTGGCTTACTCAAGCTCGATATACCAGAAATCTCTATAAGAGAAACTGTTGCACTTACTTCAGCTCAGATTAATGGACAGTATTTATTTTGATAAAGTAACAAAATCAAGTTTTTGAAACGGAATGATGATACGTTAAGATCTTGTATGTGAGTATTTTTTTTAAAAATGCTGCATTTACTTAAAACTTTGTACAGAGCCAGTACATATACCGTTCCAGCAAACAGTTTCAAGTAAACCAACAATACGGACAAATCCGCAATTGAGCACGGTCATGGGGGAACTGAATGTCGCCAGCGCTATGTTATTGATAGTAAAAACTTAGTCGGTGACTTTTCAAAGTGGAAAAGGTTAAAAAAACGTTATGGTTGAAAGTTGTCGCCTTGAGAAAGGAAAACCAATCGAGCTGGAGTATCGTTATTATATTAGTTCTGAGGCGTTAATTGCCGAACAAGCAGCGATAGTCGTTCGAGAACATTAGGGCATAGAATCGATGCGCTGGGTGCTTGATGTCAGTATGAGTGAGGATGTATGTCTGATATACAATGCTCACGGGGCGGAAAATCTATCATGCCTGCATCATATGAGCTTGAATATGTTAGGAGCAGAGCCGACGAAGATAAGCATTGTTAGAAAACAAAAGCGATGCATGATGAATCCATCGATGCTTAAAGTAGTATTAAAGACTGGATTTAGTAGCTCGGTTACAAATAAAATACTCATGCGGTGGCCCTGAGTCCTGTGCTCTCTGCAATATCCCTTGGGCATATCTACATAGTACAGAGCACATATCCCGCCCAGGTCTGCATCTCCCCAGTGTTATGTCAGGGTAAGGATTCATTGAATAGTTTAATAATTGTAAGTTGAATATCTTAATAGACCTAGGATTGTGACTTATGTCATGGAATTTGATTTTAAAATTTGCTATGGTTAATCGCATAATTCAACTGGATACAATTGCATGACTAATATTTTGTTAAATTTAGCAGTTATATTAGCATTAATAATACAGTTATTAATGCCAAATAATGCTATGTCTAGCGAAATGTCTGAATCAAGTATGCAAACTAGCTCTATGTCACATTCAGTTATGATGGACAATGATTGTGATGATACTGATAACTGTTGTCCCGAAGATTCAAGCCACTGTATTAGCCATTGCCATGCAGTCGCTAATGTATTTGTTTTGTTATCAGATTCAAATTTAGTTAATGCTCTATTCACAAGTTCTAAAGTTAACTCAACTTTATGGATATCAACTCCGGCTTCGCTTGGAAGTCAAAATCCCCCTCCAATTGCTTAATTCTTTATTTTAATTAATCACTTACTATTAATTTATAAAGATTTTCGTTGCTCGTTTACTTATGAGCATCATAAAGCTTCTGGAGTTTCTTATGAAAAAATTTATCGCAATTACACTTTTATCTTTAGCTAGCACAGTTTCAATGGCTGCTACTATTACATTACCTGATTATCTTATTTTTACTTCCGTTGATGGCCAGTCTGTGGCTAATAAGGGACAGATTGACATTGAACCTGGTCAGCATTTGCTTGAACTTCAGTTTTATGATGATTACTCAACGGGAGCAGATGACACTAATTTTGTAAAATCTGATGCATTATATTGGAGTTTGAATTTAACTAAGAACGAAGATATTCAGGTTAGAGCTAAGGATATTTTCACTACAAAATCTGCTCGTAAATTTATCGACGCCCCTCAGATCACAATAGATTCTGTTAGCTTAAAAGGTGAATCAGTGAAGCTGGTTAACCATGAAGAATTAATGTCTATCATTATGAAACAACACGGCAAAATGATGAAACATTAATTGGATAAATAGGGCGCTATCATAGCGCCCTATTTATATCTAATATACTTCTTGAGCTGTGTGTAACACACAGAGTTATAGTAGAACTATCGTAGTTACTTACGTTGGTTTGGAGGTCGTATGAAAGTGACTCAACTCGCTAATAAATTGGGTGTATCCGCTGATACTGTGCGTTTTTATACTCGAATTGGATTACTCAATCCAAGCAAATCTCCCAATAATGGTTATAAAACATTCAACCATAAAGATATGGTGAGGATGCAATTTATTTTGAGTGCTCGAAATTTAGGCTTTTCTGTCGAAGATATTAAAGTTATTTTTTCTAAGACTGATCTTGGGGATAGTGCATGTCAACTTGTACGCGAATTAATTAAAGTAAAGCTGCTTGAAACAGAGCAACAGTTCAACGAAATGGTGAAATTAAGAAGTAAGCTTTCTAAGGCGATACAAGATTGGTCTCAAATGCCTGACAACATACCTACAGGAAACATGATTTGCCATTTAATAGAAAATACAAATCAAGAGGATATAGTTTCAGAGGAATTAGATGTTCCCCATTGTGTTAATGAAACTTCAACGGAGGTTAAGTAATGGATCACACTACACACTCACCCATACAACTCAATATTCTCGGCGCAGGCTGCGCGAGTTGTGTTGGCAAAATTGAAAAAGCGATTAACAACGTAGAAGGCGTTGATTCGGCCGAGATGAATTTTGCGGACAGAACGGTATTAGTTAACGGTAAAGCATCTGCCGAGTTGATTATAAAAGCGGTCGAAAGCGCTGGTTACAATGCCTCTCAAATAAAGGCGGAGTCGGCAGAAGATGTCATGAACGAGAAAGAACAGGCTGATTTGCAACATTATAAAAGTTTATTACGCCATACCATTATCGCTCTGTCCGTCGGTATTCCGTTGATGATTTATGGACTGTTTATTGGCGAAATGACGGTATCAACCCTATTAGAACAAGTGGTGTGGGGACTGGTTGGTGTGGTGACTCTTGCGATTATGCTGATATCAGGTAGGCATTTTTATATCGGTGCATGGAAATCATTTTTAAACCATAACGCCAATATGGATACCCTCATTGCCTTAGGTACCGGTACTGCTTGGGTTTACTCTATGTTGATAGTTGCATTTCCACAATTATTTCCCGAGATGGCAAGGCATGTTTACTTTGAAGCGACCGCAATGATTATTGGTTTAATAAATCTTGGTTTAGCACTAGAAGTTAAAGCGCGCGGTAAAACCTCTGAAGCGATTAAGCGTCTCATTGGTTTGCAAGCTAAAACTGCTCGGGTTATCCGTGATGGAAAAGACCTCGACATCGATATTGCTCATGTATTACTTAATGATCACGTTAAAGTTCGCCCTGGCGAAAAAATCCCAGTTGATGGGGTGGTTATTGAAGGTAACAGCACCATTGATGAATCAATGTTGACTGGTGAGCCAATGCCTGTTGAAAAAGTGATCGGTGACGATGTGGTCACTGGCACCTTGAATAAATCAGGCTCGATCATATTTAAAGCCACTCGTGTAGGTAAAGATACTGCACTGGCGCGCATTATTAGTATGGTCAAACGGGCGCAAAACTCTAAGCCGCCGATTGGACGTTTAGCTGATGTTATAGCCGCTTACTTTGTGCCCGCCATTATGATCATCGCTACAGTCAGTGCCATGGTGTGGTTTAACTTTGGCCCTGAGCCGTCGAGTGTATTTGCCATCGTGTCTGCAACAACAGTATTAATTATTGCTTGTCCTTGTGCGTTAGGACTCGCAACGCCAATGTCAGTGATGGTCGGCGTTGGTAAGGCGGCTGAATCGGGAGTGCTTATTCGGAACGGTGAAGCATTGCAAACCGCGTCTAAAATAACCGCCATGGTATTGGATAAAACCGGCACCATTACCGAAGGTAAACCGCAAGTTACCGATATTATTTTGGTTAATACAGACAGTGAAGAGCAGGTACTTGCCTTGTCTGCTGGAATTGAAAGTCACTCCGAACATCCACTCGCGCAAGCGATTGTTGAAAGTGCGAATGATAGAGGTATTGAAGCCATTAACACTGAGCACTTCAATGCCATTTCAGGTAAAGGTGTAGAAGCTGAAGTGGATGGCCAGATATTATTATTTGGTAATCTAAAATTAATGCAAGACAAAAATATTGATATTGGATTCAATGAAGCTAAGGCCCAAGTGTTAGCTGAAAATGCTAAAACACCAATGTATTTAGCGCTTGCAGGGCAATTACTGGCCATTATTGCGGTATCAGATCCGATAAAGCCTGATTCAATCGAAGCGATTGCGAGACTGAAACGCAGTGGCATCAAAGTGATAATGTTAACCGGGGACAATAAAGCGACCGCCGCCGCAGTGGCTAAAAAAGTCGGTATTGATGATTTTTTCGCAGAAGTCATGCCAGAAGATAAAGCCAATAAAGTGGCTGAACTTCAGCAACAAAATGAAGTGGTTGGTATGACCGGCGATGGGATTAATGACGCCCCCGCATTAGCGTTAGCCGATGTTGGCTTTGCTATTGGAACAGGCACTGATGTGGCGATAGAAAGCGCTGATATTACCTTAATGCGCGGATCACTTCATGGCTTAGCCGATGCGATAGCCATTAGTAAAGCAACGCTGCGCAACATTAAACAAAACTTGTTTGGCGCGTTTATTTACAACGTCGCGGGTATTCCCTTAGCAGCAGGTGTGCTTTTCCCTGTTTTTGGTATTTTGCTAAATCCAGTGATTGCCGGGGCTGCGATGGCCTTTTCATCACTTACCGTAGTGAGTAACGCTAACCGTTTACGTTTGTTTAAAGCCAAAGAACACTAGGAGCTTCAATATGTTAATTAATTTACTGTGTATCGCATTAATCGGTTTTATCATTTGGTGGTTTTGGCTATATAAACCGACAAAGGATTCTAGTGTTGACGCTAGTACATTGATACTGGTTAAAGACGGTGTGTATACGCCTGCACGAATTAAAATTTCGGCTAATACACCAACAGAGATAACTTTTTTACGCCAAGATAAATCCGGATGTTCAGCCACAGTCCTGCTACCCGACTTGGAGATTAGCCAGGATTTAGCGCTGGATAAGCCCACGACGATATCATTACCAGCTCTGGAAAAGGGTGAGTATCCATTTCATTGTCAGATGCAAATGTATAAAGGTGTATTGATTGTTGAGTAAACACTAGATATCCATGCGTATTTTTCAATATGTTGGTATCAATGATGAAGATAATAGCAGTATTAAAATGAGCCTTTTTGAACTTTGCAATCAATATCTTGGTTCTAACCTAAGCTGTTTACGGTCTAGGTTAGAAAATTGGCCATTTTTTGTTAATTACTTTTTACCTAAATCATCAGAAAAATGATGAGTTAATGATTAAGAGAGACATTATGAGTGATTTTGAACATAGACCGGGCGTTAAAGAAGCGACTTTAGTTGTCAGAAACCTAAGATTAACTGGAGTAGATAATGGCGTTGTTGCCTAAATGAATGAACCTTCCGTCTCAGATGCGATCAGATCCTGTGAATACCACGCAGGAACCGCTATCAGATGGGCAAATCTAAATCTCGCATTACCAATTGGCCGGAATATAACAAGGCGTTGACCAACCGAGGCTCACTGACTTTTTGGATAGACGAGCAGGCGCTCAACCTCTGGATATTGACGGCCGTTTCACCAATGGTCAGGTCAAACTGAGTACCCTGCAGGGATGCGGCAACTGGCAGGCTCAGACTGGAACGCGCATTGAAACTCCATACGCCAAGACTTCCGGCTACGCCAGAGAGGGTTAACCCCTTCAGGAAAGTTCGTCGAGACGTTTTCAACAGCATGCGCATTCCCTTATTTAAAGTATGGTTACTGACAGAATTCGAGAACCGATTTAAATTAAATTACTGGTTCATCCACTTACAATGAAATGAAGCTAGCACACCTTAAGAAACAAATTCATTACAATCGTGTAATGTACATAGCTGTATTACATTTACGTCATCTTCCCCACAGGTTGATTATTTTTATATATGATCATAAGGACATCTTTTATGTACCTCAGAAGGTAATTACACATGAATATATTAATCACGACCACTGCGTTTACAGCTTTATTTTGTGGGGCAGCTTTTGCTCAGTCCAGTGATATTGCCCATGAAGCACATCGATTTGTTAATAATGCCTCAGCCGTCAGTCATGTGAATTCCTCGACGCATGAAAATTTGCCGGACAGGATTAATAAAAACAGCACGCCCTCATTCTCTGAAATGAATGAACATGAAAGGGCCATTGTTGCTCATTCATTTATGAACAACAGCCCGTCCTATGCACATCAGAAAATGATTGAGGAACATAAAAAAATGCTGTCCGAGAGTGGTGAAAATTCAAAGACCTTCTCTTCTTCTTTTAACGAACTGAATGCCGGAGAGAAAGCCGCCCTCGTGCATGAGCAGGTCAATAATGCCGGTGCGGAAGCTCATCAGACGCAGGCAAGAAAGCTTCGCGGCCTGTATTCGTCCAGGTAACTGCAGGCGGGTTAGTGCTTAGCGTCAGGTGCGCAGCAGGGCTTTACTGACGGGTTACGTAGCAGGACATGAGCCCCATATTGCTCTGCCGTAACCTGTATCAGTCCCGTTAATCATCACCGTCGGGCTGGTCATACAGTTCCCAGAGCTTCAGGAGCAAACGGGAAACAAGATATGTTACAAAAATGACGACCATCAACGGTGCTCCCGATTAACTGACAGATGACACGCCTCCTGAAAACCCCTAGCATACGCCGCAGTGTTCATGCTAACGGCGAATTCCAGTAAATGTATTCTACCGATGTCGTAAAAGAAAATGCCTGCCTTTCAGCCACCCGCTCGGGGCTGGAATCGAACGAGATCGCTACTCTTCAGCGCTCCTTGCCTTCCCGGTTTAATCTGCGGCATTTGAAAAAAAATGAATCATTAAAACTCGTACTGCAAAAGAAAGCGGGAAAATCACGTGTCGTGGCCTATAAATTTACGTCCGGTTCATTTAATTACACGGCGTATCGTATATCAGATAAAAAGTTCTATAACCTTTCCGATACTTCCGGGAAAGGCAGTCTCGATTATCCGTTACCGGCCACAGCAAGACTCAGTTCGCCTTTCAATCCTGCAAGACTTAACCCGGTATCCGGAAAAGTGAGTCCCCATAATGGCATTGATTATTCCATGCCCATGAACACGAAAATAGTCAGCGTCATCGACGGAAAAATCACCCGGGCCGAATACAACAGTACCATGGGATATTTTGTTGAAGTAACGGGAAAAGCCGGTGTTAAAACTCGCTATCTCCACCTCAATAAAATACTCGTTACTAAAGGGGCCAGGGTTACACGGGGAGGTGCTATTGCGTTATCCGGTAACAGCGGACGTTCATCCGGTCCTCATCTGCATTACGAGCTGGTCATCAATAACAACCCTGTTAACTCTCTGGCGTTCCGGGCAGCGGCACCCGCTGATAACAAACTCGAACAGCATGCCTTTGCGCATGCCAGAGACTACGAACGATACCTGGACTGATAACGGGACCGCGACGCGGCCCCGTCTGCCGGATTAATTTTTTTTATCGTTTTCACTTCCGTGATGTTGATGATCTCCATGCCCTCCGTGGCCGTGGAAAAGATGCATTAGCGGGCAGACCAGCAATAACAGATATGGCCAGTAACCTGCCACATGTGACCAGTGTTCGCGCAGGAGGGCAAATGCCGCGATCGCGGCGACAGCAATAAGCGCATAGGTGGTACTTTTCATACTGGACTCCTTCTGTTCGTAACTGACCCTTCACTCAGTGTTATTTCCCGAGCCTGACACTTTTCAGACGCAACGCATTCACAATGACGCTGACGGAGGAAAGAGCCATGGCCGCCGCCGCAATAACTGGCGACAGCAGTATTCCATACACAGGATAAAGCAGACCTGCAGCCACAGGCACGCCAAGTGCGTTGTAGATAAATGCAAAAAACAGATTCTGTCGGATATTTTTCATGGTGATCTCTGACAGATGACGGGCCCTGTTCAGTATCATCAAGTCGCCTTTGAGAAGGGTGACTCCGGCACTTTCAATTGCCACATCTGTACCCGTTCCCATAGCTATGCCCACGTCAGCCGCTGCCAGCGCCGGGGCATCATTTACACCGTCCCCCGCCATCGCAACCACATGACCAGACGCTTTCAGTCGGGTTATCACTGCTTTTTTGCCGTCAGGCAGAACCCCGGCTTCAACCTCATCTATTCCCAGTTTCCGTGCGACTGCTTCAGCAGTAAGCTGGTTATCCCCGGTGAGCATAACAATGCGGATCCCCGCCTGACGCAAAGCTTTAAGCGCATCCGGCGTGGTTGCTTTCACGGGATCCGAGATAGCTATCAGGCCTGCAAGGTACCCATCTGTGGCCACATAGATAACGGTAGCGCCTTCCATCCGCAACGTATCCGCAACGGCCTTTTGATTATCAATAACGATACTGTTTTCCTGCATAGCCAGTTCATTACCAATAACAACCCGTTGACCTTCAACATCGCCTGAAACACCTTTCCCCGACGGAGCATTGAAATCACTGACTGCGGGTATCATGATCCCCCTGTGCTGGGCTGCCCGGACTACAGCCATACCCAGCGGATGCTGCGAGCCTTTTTCCACTGCGGCCGCTACACGTAAAAGAGATGCTTCCCCACCCGGATTGAGACTGATAATCCCTGTCACCGTAGGCGAACCTTCCGTGAGCGTGCCTGTTTTGTCGACAACCAGCGTGTCCACTTTTTCAAGACGCTCAAGGGCTTCGGCATTCCTGATTAACACCCCGGCCTGGGCTCCTTTGCCTACCCCCACCATTATCGACATCGGTGTGGCCAGCCCCAGTGCGCAGGGGCAGGCAATAATCAGGACCGACACAGCCGCAATCAGACCGTGCGCCATCCTGGGCTCGGGCCCCCAGACAGACCAGATCACGAAAGCAACAACCGCGATAAGTATCACCAGAGGAACAAACCAGCCTGAAACGCTGTCAGCCATTCTCTGGATGGGGGCACGCGAACGCTGTGCATCAGCGACCATCTGAACAATTCGTGAGAGCATCGTTTCATCACCGACTTTCTCTGCACGGATGATAAGACTACCTGTCTGATTAATCGTCCCCCCAATGACAGGGTCACCCTTCGTTTTGGTAACCGGCATAGACTCCCCGGTCACCATCGATTCATCAACGGTTGTTTTGCCTTCGATCACGATACCGTCGACCGGAATACTCTCTCCAGGTCTGATGCGGAGCTTATCGCCAGGCAGGACATCTTCCGCATTAATATCCGTTTCATGACCGTCATGATCCAGCCGTCTGGCGGTTTTGGGGGCAAGGTTCAGAAGCGCAGTAATGGCGCCTGAGGTTTGTTCCCGTGCCCGCAGCTCAAGAACCTGTCCCAGCAGAACAAGCACCGTAATAACTGCTGCGGCTTCAAAATAAACGGCCACCAGGCCATCCATGTTTCTGAACGATGCAGGAAACCAGGAGGGGAAGACGGTTGCAATGACGCTGTAAACCCAGGCTACGCCGGTCCCCATTGCAACAAGGGTAAACATATTCAGGGAGCGGTTACGTAACGACATTCCGGCCCGGGCGAAGAATGGCCAGCCACACCACAACACGACAGGGGAGGCCAGAAGCAGCTGCAGCCATGTGTTGTACTGTGGCGGTACTGTATTCCTCAAGTCGGGAAACAGATGAGATCCCATTTCGAGTACCAGAACCGGAAACGCCAGCAACAACCCCAGCCAGAAGCGTCTTGTCATGTCGTGAAGTTCATCACTCGGCCCCGTGGATGCCGTAGCTACAAGCGGCTCCAGTGCCATTCCACAGACAGGACAGCTTCCGGGACCACTGCGGCGTATCTCCGGGTGCATCGGACATGTCCACACACCTTCAGAATTCTCTTTTTCCGCCTGGTGGTGAGGCTGTTTTATCTGATCAGGGCTGACTTCGTGATGATCGTGGTGATGGTGATGGGAATGTTCACTGGCATCTTCGGTAAGATAACGATCGGGATGGGCTTTAAATTTACTCTCACAGCTGGCGGAGCAGAAATAAAGTTGATGGTCCTGGTATCGAATGCTGCTGTGCGCCCTGTCGGGCAGGATGGCCATCCCGCACACGGGATCTCTCACCTTATGCAATACGTGGCCCTCGTCCGGGGATAATGTCTGCTCAGAAGCAGTCTGGTTGTTGTGTTGCACTGCATTGTCATTTTTCACAGTAACTCTCCTTATGCATACCGAAGCATCTTCTGTCTTCAGGGTATGTCATGGATGCGATTACCACGAATATCGCCGGCACAGGAGTGCCTGCTACCAGCGTCCCGTTATCAGCCGTTCCGCTGACTATTCGATTCGCTGGAAGACTTTTTTACTTCCATCCGGTGAGAATGCGATAACATCGTAAGCCTCTTTTCGGGCTCCCATCTCCATTCCAGGACTTCCTGCTGGCATACCGGGGGTGGCGAGACCGTATATACCCGAACCAGACTGCATTGCCTTATGTATCGTTGTCGCAGGCACATGGCCTTCAATGATCAAATTACCGGCAACCGCGGTATGACAACTTCGTAGTCCTGCAGGAATAGCATGCTTTTCTTTCAGGGCTGACAGCGCCTGATCATTCATGACGTGAGTTCGTACTTCAAACCCGTCTTTTTCCATCGCTTTGCCCCACAGGGAACAACAGCCACAGTTTTCAGATTTGTACATATCAATCACTTTTTCACTCGCCATCGCGGGTAGTGAAAGGCCGAGAGCCAGCGCCATTAGAACCACTTTTTTCATACTCACCTCTGTATATTATCGATATAAACCCTGACGTCAGGGTGAATCAGTAAAGAAGGACACCCACAGGGGGTGCCCTTTCAGGTTCAGGACACGCTTTTTTTATGTCTGCGCAGCCAGATTAATTTGTAGGCGGCAGGAATAATGAACAGGGACAGCAGCGGAGCCGTGATCATCCCACCAATCATGGGTGCCGCGATACGGCTCATGACTTCTGAACCTGCACCGGTTCCCCAGAGTATTGGCAGCAGACCCGCAACGATCACCGCCACGGTCATGGCTTTCGGCCGGACACGCAGTACGGCACCATGATAGAGGGCTTCATCAAGGCCATCCGGTGTGAACGTCTCTTTACGGGACAATTTCGGGTGCGCTTCAATGGCATGACGCAGATACATCAGCATGACCACGCCAAACTCTGCTGCCACCCCGGCCAGGGCGATAAACCCGGTTCCGGTCGCCACTGACATATGGAAGCCCTGCCAGTACAGGAACCATATCCCGCCAACCAGGGCAAACGGCAGGCTCATCAGGATCAACAGGGCTTCATCAACCCTGCGGAATGCCAGATATAACAGGATGAAGATGATCATCACCGTCATCGGTACCATCAGTTTTAATTTCTTATTGGCGTGCTCGAGTAATTCAAACTGTCCTGAGAATGCCACACTGGTCCCCGGTCTCAGTTTCACTTTCTCACTGATGGCCGTCTTAATATCGTTCACCACCGACACCATGTCCCTGCCGCGGGCATCAACATAAATCCAGCTGGCTGGCCGGGCATTTTCGGTTTTCAGCATGGTTGGTCCGGAAACGACCTTAATATCGGCAACATCGCCCAGCGTAATTTGCTGCTTCATTGGGGTCAGGATTGGCATCTCTCTCAACGCCTGCGGACTGTTACGGTAATCCTGCGGATAGCGAATGTTAATAGGGTACCGGGCCACGCCTTCAACCGTCTCACCCACCATAGCCCCACCGATTGCTGAAGAGACGAACAGCTGGACGTCGCCCACAGTCATCCCGTACCGGGAAGCTTTTTCCCGGTTAATGTCCACATCAATATAACGTCCACCTTCCAGTCGTTCAGCCAGTGCGGAAACCACACCAGGTACGGTTTTAGCGACTGCTTCGATACTCTGTGCTGTTACATCGATATCCGACAGAACAGTACCCGATACCTTAATACCTATCGGACTTTTAATGCCGGTTGAGAGCATATCAATACGGTTACGGATAGGCGGTACCCAGAGGTTGGCCAGACCCGGTAAACGGACGGTCCTGTCGAGTTCTTCAATAATCTTGTCAATCGTCATGCCTGGACGCCACTGATCCTCAGGTTTCAGTTGGATGGTGGTTTCCATCATTTCGAGCGGAGCAGAATCCGTGGCGGTCTCAGCCTTACCGGTCTTGCCAAAAACTGAGGCCACTTCAGGCACCGTTTTGATTAGTTTGTCCGTGGTCTGTAAGAGCGCAGCAGCTTCTCCAGGAGACACGCCAGGTAACGTTGACGGCATATACAACAGGTCACCTTCGTTAATCTTCGGTAAAAACTCGCCGCCCACCTGACTCAGTGGCCAGATAACAGTGAAAATGGATAAAGCCGCAACCAGCAGGGTTGTTTTTGGCCAGTGTAGTACCCTGAGCAGTAACGGGTGATACGCTTTAATCAGCAACCGGTTCAGTGGGTTACTGGTCTCAGCAGGAATTTTCCCGCGGATCCAGAACCCCATCAGAATAGGGATAACAATGATTGCCAGTATGGCTGCACCCGCCATGGAATACGTTTTTGTAAAGGCCAGCGGACCAAACAGACGCCCTTCCTGCCCTTCCAGGGTAAAAATAGGAATGAACGATAATGTGATAATCAGCAGGCTGATAAACAGCGCTGGACCCACTTCAACGGAGGCGTCAGTGATAACCTTCCAGCGGGTGGCATTATCAATCTGTTCCCCGGGATGCTGATGGTCCCACTCCTCAAGCCGTTTATGCGCGTTTTCGATCATGACGATGGCGGCATCCACCATCGCTCCGACGGCTATTGCAATCCCTCCCAGCGACATAATGTTGGCATTCAGCCCCTGGAAGTGCATGACGATAAAGGCGATACACAGGCCAAGTGGCAGAGAAATAATCGCCACCAGGGCAGAACGGACATGCCAGAGGAACAGTGCGCAAACGACAGCAACAACGATAAACTCTTCAAGAAGCTTGTAACTGAGGTTGTCAATCGCACGATCGATTAACTGGCTGCGATCGTATGTCGTTACGATCTCCACTCCTTCAGGCAGGCTTGCCTTCAGCGTGTCCAGTTTATCCCTCACCGCCGTAATGACTTCGCGTGCATTTTTGCCCGAACGCAGGATCACCACTCCGCCAGCGACTTCGCCCTGACCGTTAAGCTCAGCGATACCACGCCGCATTTCCGGTCCCAATTGTATGCGGGCAACATCACGCAGGTAAACAGGTACTCCATTTTCCCCCGTTTTCAGGACGATATTTTTGAAATCATCAATAGTCTGAAGATAACCGCTGGCCCGGACCATATACTCTGACTGAGCAATTTCAACAGATGAGCCACCGGCTTCCTGGTTAGATGAGCTAAGAGCTTGTTTTACTTCTGGCAGACCGATGCCGTACTGCGTCAGTTTTACCGGGTCAAGCTGGATCTGATACTGCTTAACCACGCCGCCTACGGATGCAACTTCAGCGACATTAGGAATGGTTTTCAGCTCAAACTTCAGGAACCAGTCCTGCAGAGAACGCAGTTCTGAAAGGTCGTGTTTTCCGCTGCGATCGACAAGGGCATATTCAAAAATCCAGCCCACACCCGTGGCATCCGGACCGATTTCAGAACTCACCCCGGCGGGCAGTTTTCCCTGAACCTGATTCAGATATTCCAGCACGCGGGAACGGGCCCAGTACAGATCGGTGCCGTCTTCAAAAATGACATACACATACGAATCACCGAACTGTGAAAAACCACGCACAGTTTTTGCGCCAGGTACGGAGAGCATGGTGGTGGTAAGTGGATAGGTGACCTGGTTTTCTACAATCTGCGGGGCCTGGCCGGGATAGCTGGTTTTAATAATGACCTGCACATCTGACAGGTCAGGCAAGGCATCGACCGGCGTGTTAATAATCGTCCATGTACCCCAGATGCTGAGAAACAGGGCCCCCATCATGACCAGGAAACGGTTGGCGACAGAGCGCCGGATAATCCATTCAATCATCGTCGTCTCCTCAGTGCCCTGAATGCCTATTTACAGGCTGGTCAGACATTGCTGGCATACTGCTTTCTGTTTTTTCAGGATGGCGCATACGTTCCAGCGCGCCCGTAATATTGGCTTCGGAGTCAATGAGGAACAGACCACTGACCACCACGGTATCGCCTTCATTCAGGCCGGAGCCGATGCCGGACTGTTGTTGTGATTCATGCAGAACGTGGATCTGTTTCGGCACAAACTTGCCTTCATCATCAACAGTAATCACGCGCTGTTCTTTGCCGGTATCGATAACGGCCTGGCTTGGTATCAGCAGCATCTCCTGGCTCTTGGTATTGAGTTTCAGATAGGCATTCATGCCCGGCTTGAGAAACTCATCCTTATTAGAAACCTGGAGACGGACCTGAAGCGTACGGGTTGTCTGATCCACGCTGGGAAGAATGTTCCATTTTTCGACATGGAATGTTTTATCCGGATAAGCCGGTACCGAAATTTCAAACTGCGACGTATCTTTCAGCAGATAGGCGATAGATTCCGGCACTGCAGCGCTGATCCAGACCGGGTCCATCCCCTGAATCTGAGCCACCACCTTATCTTTCGAAATATTCATGCCGGTGCGCAGGTCAAATGCAGTAATGACACCATCAATAGGTGCTTTAATGGTAAAACGGGTCTGGATTGTGCGGGTTGAACGCAGTCTTTGAATATCCTCTTCCGGCATACCAGCCAGACGAAGTCGCTCCAGAACCCCTTTTATCTGGGTTGGCGTACCGCCTGTACCGGATAGCAGCAGGAACTCACTTTGTGCCTCAACCCATTCAGGAATGGTGATATCGATAAGCGGAGTGCCTTTCTTCACATGATCGCCAGTAGTCAGGGGATACACTTTTTCGACGAAACCGTCAGAGCGCGCCTGCACAATGACAAACTGATATTCGTTGTAACTGACATTAGCCGGAATTGTCTGAGAATAATTCAGCATTCCTCGCGTGACTTTTTGCGTTTTTAATCCCAGATTCTGAACCTGGGTTGGATCGATACGGATCCCGCCATTGCTTTTATCGCCACTTTCATCAGCATATTTTGGCACAAGGTCCATATCCATAAAGGGAGATTTTCCGGGTTTATCAAATTTGGTATCCGGTTTCATCGGGTCATACCAGAAAAGTACCTTTTTCTCCGGTGCCTTTTGTTCTGTTTGTACTGTTTTTTGTGATGAGTTTACATACTGCCAGGCAGTAACCGATATCAGCCCTCCTGCTAGGAGGCTGCTGATAATTATTGCAGCATATTTTATCTTTAAAGAAGCCATACAATTTCTCGCTGAAAAATCAAAACACCTGGCATATGCGCCCAATCATTCATTCACAGTAATCCCTTAATGAATGTTCAGGCGCACTGGATGTATTCGCTCCGGACAGTCAATCAGGATTGCGTAACGTTAATGCTTTTGAGTAAGGAGATATTGCCCTGCTGAATAAACGAGAAATCGACATGGTTGCCGATTTTCAGGGCATTGATAGCGTCGTCTGCATTAACAAAAGTGAAGCGCATGGTCATTGCAGGCCAGCCCACCGCAGGGATTGCTTCGTGCGAAATGGTGATCTTTTTACTATTCATATCAATGTCTTTAACGACACCGGTGCCCTTGATAACCTGCTGTACCGAAGCATCACTGGCAGCATTCATATCGCCATGCTGATGTGTTTCAGCATGAAGACCGGCAGAAAACATGACAGAGAAGGCACCAAATAAAACAGCTTTAAGTGAATTACGCATTTTTAATTTCCTGATTAATTAAATAAATTTATTCTACCCAACCGCCACCCAGCGCAGTAAACAGATTAATTTCGTTAACCTGTCGGGAATAGGTAAGATCGAGAATGGTTTGCTGCGTAGCGAAGAGGGAACGTTCTGCATCCAGCACTTCGATGTAACTGACAGCACCACTTGCATACAATCCTCTGGCTCGCTGGAGAGTTATCTGAAGTGAATCAAGATAACGCTGCTGTGACTCAAGTTGCTGGCTAAGGCTGTCGCGCAGCGCAAACGTGTCGGAAACATCCTTAAAGGCGGACTGAATTTTTTGTTCGTAATTAACCACCGACTGTTGCTGGCGAATTTCTGCCAGTTTGAGATTGGCTTTGTTCCTGCCGGCATTAAAAACAGGAATGTCAATTTTAGGGATAAAATTCCACATTCCGCTTCCTGGCGTGAAGAGACTGGACAGCTCCGTACTGCTTGCGGAAAGGCCACTGGTCAGGGTAATGGACGGGAAAAAGGCCGCCCGCGCTGCGCCAATATTCGCATCAGCAGCTTTCAGCTGGTATTCCGCCTCCATAATATCCGGTCGCTGCAGCAAAATTTGTGACGACAGGTTTGATGGCAGTTTAACTGGCGCGGTCTCACCGCCTTTCATCCCTTTTTCTGGCGGCAGTGCACGGTACGTTCCCAGCACCAGTTGCAGGGCATTGTTTGCCTGAGCCAGATCGCCTTCTCGTTTGGCTATCTCAGCGCGGGTACTTTCGATTTGTCCCCTGGCCTGTTCAAGCGCCAGCACATTCGTACTCCCGGTCACGAGCTGTTGCTCAACGAAAGCATAGGACTGTTCGTAATTTTTCAGCGTTTCCCGCGCGATACGGAGTTGTTCATACGCCAGTTGCTGGCTGAAATAGCTTTGTGAAACGCTGGAGACCAGCAGGATATGTACAGCCCGACGGGCTTCTTCGCTGGCAAAGTAGTTCTGGCGATCAGCGTCACTCAAGTTCTTGAGCTTGCCGAAAAAATCGAGCTCATAGCGGAGTTCCAGACCCGCGTCGTACTCCTGTGTGGTCGGCTTGTCGCCTTTCAGACCACCGCTGTAGGTGATCCCGGATGAGGCATTCAGCTGGGGATAACGATCTGCATCCGTGACGTTGAACTGGGCCCGGGCCTCTTCAACCTTCAGGGCAGCCATTCTCAAATTACGGTTATTAGCAAGGGCTTCCCCGATCAGCCGGGTAACCTGGGGATCGACAAAAAAGTTACGCCAGCCCGTATCCTGATAACCATTCACTGCTGGCGTCAGGCTGTTTCGGGACAGTGAAAACTGCTGGGGTACCGGTGCTGCCGGGCGCTGATATTCAGGTGCCAGAGAGACACAACCGGTCAGGATGAATATCGTGCTAATGCTGAGTAATTTTAATTTGAACATAACGCTTCTCGTCCAGGCAGACCTGGTAAATGGTTCAAATGAAGTCCAGAGTATTGATAGGGGTACTTTACCGAACGCTCTCTGTTTGTCGGGTGACAGGATAATGACAATGTTGTCATTTTTGCTGTAATCCGTTGATAATGATCGTGGGCGCAATAGAATGACCTTAGCAGCCAGCCGGGGAGCAAGATGAAAATATTGATCGTCGAAGACGAAATTAAAACAGGTGAATATCTCAGCAAAGGGCTTAGAGAGGCAGGGTTCGTAGTGGATCACGCTGATAATGGTCTTACCGGATATCATCTCGCCATGACAGCCGAGTATGATTTAGTCATTCTGGACATCATGCTGCCTGATATGAACGGCTGGGATATCATCCGGATGCTGCGCACTGCCGGAAAGGGTATGCCGGTCTTACTGCTGACGGCCCTCGGCACGATCGAACACAGGGTCAAAGGACTGGAACTGGGTGCGGACGATTATCTGGTTAAACCCTTTGCGTTTGCCGAACTGCTAGCCCGGGTGAAAACCCTTCTGAGGCGGGGAAACACGATGATCACGGAAAGCCAGTTTAGGGTGGCTGGTCTCTCGATTGATCTCGTATCCAGAAAAGTCAGTCGCGCCGGAAACCGCATTGTGCTCACCAGTAAAGAGTTCAGCCTGCTGGAATTTTTCATTCGCCATCAGGGAGAGGTTCTTCCCCGTTCCCTGATTGCCTCTCAGGTCTGGGACATGAATTTTGACAGCGACACTAACGCGATTGATGTCGCCGTAAAGCGACTCCGCGCTAAAATAGACAACGATTACGAGACAAAGCTGATCCAGACAGTCCGGGGCGTGGGCTATATGCTGGAGGTCCCGGATGCATAGCAAACCTTCCAGGCACCCTTTCTCACTCTCCCTGCGGCTGACCTTTTTTATCAGCCTGTCCACGATACTGGCTTTTATCGCCTTCACCTGGTTTATGCTGCATTCTGTTGAAAATCATTTTGCCGAGCAGGATGTCAGCGATCTTCAACAAATCAGCACCACACTGAACCGTATACTCCAGTCCCCGGAAGATCCAGATGAAAAAAAAGTAAGCAAAATAAAGGAATCGATTGCCAGCTACCGCAACGTTGCTCTTTTGCTCCTCAATCCCAGGGGTGAGGTGCTCTTTAGTTCAGCGCAGGGGGCAGCACTACGCCCGGCCGTGAATTCAGCAGATTTTAGCGAGCACAGCCACGCACGGGATGTCTTTCTCTGGACGGTGGAGGATCCTGCGAGACCGATGGATACCGGGTCTGAAATGAAGATGGAAACATACCGGATTATCGCCTCCTCTGGCCAGGCGATATTTCAGGGCAAACAGCAGAACTATGTCATGCTGACTGGCCTCTCCATTAATTTCCATCTCCATTACCTCGATGCGCTGAAAAAAATCTGATTGCGATTGCCGTCGTGATAAGCCTGCTGATTGTTCTGATCATTCGCATCGCTGTCCGTCAGGGGCACCTGCCCCTTCGTAATGTCAGCAATGCCATTAAAAGCATCACCTCCGAGAATCTTGATACGCGGCTGGAACCGACACGCGTTCCCATTGAGCTGGAACAGCTGGTTATCTCGTTCAATCATATGATTGGAAAGATTGAGGATGTCTTTACCCGCCAGGCCAATTTCTCTGCCGATATCGCGCACGAGATCAGAACGCCCATCACCAATCTGGTGACGCAGACTGAAATCGCACTGAGTCAGGATCGAACCCAGAAGGAACTTGAGGATGTCCTCTACTCCAGTCTTGAAGAGTATAACCGGATGACCAAAATGGTCAGCGACATGCTGTTCCTGGCGCAGGCGGACAATAATCAGCTTATACCTGACAGGGTCCGGTTTGACCTCAGAGCAGAAGTCATGAAAGTCTTCGAGTTTTTCGAAGCCTGGGCCGAAGAACGCAATATCACGCTCAAATTTAACGGGATGCCCTGCCTGGTTGAGGGAGATCCACAAATGTTCAGAAGAGCGATCAATAATCTGTTATCCAATGCCCTGCGTTATACCCCGGAGGGACAGGCAATCACCGTCTCAATAAGAGAGCAAGAGAGCTTTTTTGACCTGGTGATTGAAAATCCGGGGAAACCAATCCCTGAAGAGCATTTATCAAGGCTTTTTGACCGTTTTTATCGGGTGGATCCGTCCAGACAACGAAAAGGAGAAGGCAGCGGCATCGGCCTTGCAATTGTGAAGTCAATCGTGGAAGCACATCACGGAAGAGTGCAGGTGGAATCGGACGTACGCTCAACTCGTTTTATCTTATCCGTGCCCAGACTGGAGCAAAGGATTCCGGAGCCCCAACACTGAGAATAAAGATTTAAATGACAAAGATGTCATTAGCCTGTCATGCAGCAAACAGAAGCCATTCGATACTTATCAGGAAGGCTGGATTGCTTCATCAATACCCGGCGTCAGAGTACGCCAGGAAATGAATATCCAGCCAACTCCCGGAGAAATAAACACTGCCGGACTTGTTTCAGTTATGGAAATGAAAATATAGGTTGTGCTTCCCCCGGACAGGGACACCTTCGGTCAGAATTCCCTTTTCTTTAAACCAATTATGGTGCCCGACAGCATAATCGTGGATCTCAGACCAACCTTCGGCGCCAGCAATCACACCACACAGAGTGACGAACAATACATCATGCAACGGGTAAGTCACTTTGGCAGATTGTCGGCTGTCAGCAATCGAGTTGAAATGTGATGTGAAGGCTTCAAGGTACATGCTCTTATGCTCTCTATAAGAAAAAGAGAGCATAAGAGCATAATCGATGCCGTCCGTCTAATTTAGCTCAAAACGGTTAAAATATATTCACGATCTCGCCCTGCTTATGTTTGTAACCCCCCAGGGCCGGATTATAAATTGTTAAATTGGTTAACAAACCTATCCAGTCGAACGAATTTCATTCGATTATGGATGATTTATATCAATCAATAATCTCGCATTAAGTCGACTTAAGAACAAAATAGCTAAATGTTAACAGAATTTACAAAGCATAATCTCACCCTGTGTAACCCCCTGGTTCTAAAATACATTCAAGATGAATTTTTTTGTAAACGTAGATATTGATAAATTATCAAATAACAAGTTTTTCAACTTTAATCATCTAGACGTATTTTCATATAAAATTGTAAACCCAAGCACACCCATTAACACGACCTGAATTTACAATTACAATATAATTATTAGGGAATTAACATTTGTCAAAAACATTTACAACCTTTAAAAGCTGTAAGTGAATTTCGTTCTTAAATCTGTAGCGTCTTTTTGATTGTTTTCATAATCCAATATTGAAAAATCAATTGATATACCGATATTTTCGAGTTTACCATCAAATTGATATGCAAGATTAACCGTCCATTCATTTAAATCTTTTCCCACTATGGGATTGTCAAAAGATGTATAAAATATTTTACCTTTAAGATTAGAGATAGCAGAACCTAACCCCAATTGATACGAATTTGTTCCAGATTCAAATGCCCCAACACCCGCAGTTTTAGTAGTGGCAGTAAACTGATAATAAGCTCCTTGACCAATGCCTCTAAAAACTCTATTATCTCCTTCATTTCCTCCAGCTAATGTATAACCAGCAAAAAAATCTACTCCTCCCTGACTGAAACCTACTTTAAAGCCCAAAAGATCATTATCGACTAGTTCATTTTTATCCCACTTAGTTTTGTAATATTGCATTGCAATATAACTGTTAAAGTTAGTTGGCAATGTATATTCGAGATCCGCATAAAGTGCTTGGACTTCATTTATTACATTTGCGTACTGTGAGTTAACTTTGAATTTTTTAGCGATTCGCTTGTTAACTTGTACGAAAAAAACGCCATCATTACCTATTTTATAAAAATCGCCAGGAGAGCCAGAACCATTAAAATCAAAATCAACAAATTCATTATCAACATAAAACGATTTATCTGTTCGAGTCTGATATTTAGTCACATATCCAATCGAAATATCAGTACCATCAAAATGACTTGAAGACACCTGATACATTTCAAAAGATTCATTTATCAATCTTGAACCTGAGTTAGCGATAAGGGGTGATGAAAAGTGTTGTCTACCTCCAGAAAACACAGTATCACCAAACTGATACTTCAAAAAAGCTTCCGATAATACAAGACCTTGTGCGTTCATATCTCCCGCAGTTGTATCATCATCATCATTGATATTACTAACGTATGACCCCTGTACCTCTCCTCCCAATTTAAACCCATTAAACTCTGATGTATTAAAAGTAACATTACCACCATTCACCCAAATCGAGCTATTCTCTGTATTTGAATCGTCAAAATCTTGTTCGAAATAGTACGATCTCGCTGTACCTCCAACATTACCATTGTGTATCCATTCAGAAAAACTCTCAATATCATCATTAGAGAGTGCATTATTACTCATTGCTAATAGCACCAAAACATATTTATTATATTTAAACATACAAACCTTATTAACGTTAAGTTACAAATAAGAAACTATATTAAGTAAAACTAAAATCAAAGATAAACAAATAAATTACAAACCAAATCGATAATACAAACTAGAGCATTTTTAACAGTGATCTATTTCACAAAAAAATATCAAACCGACATAAATATTAATTTAAAATAAACATAGATTTAAAACCCAAGTTTAAAAACTTAGGTAGAAAAATTATATGAAGACGCAAGTTTAAAACCTGAGCTAAAAACCTAGGAGAATAGAGCGTTAAAGCATATATTTAAAAAGCAAAAAAACAAACGACCAAAAACATCAGGCCAATATCAATAATGTGAATTAGCTCAATATATATATAACCACAATCGTTACAATAAAAAAAGCGAGGCACGTTTAAATAAAAATATTTTATAAACTATATAGGATAACTCAGACCATGATTAAAAAACACATTCTATTAGCACTTATAGTTGCATATTCAAGTCAATCATATGCCACAATAATAAATGCAGAAACGTTTAAAAATTTAGACTATAAGAGTGCTGTTACAACAGCACATACACTATACAAAAATAATGAAGGGATAATGATAAAAGTATTACCCGATAGAATAGTTGCAACTTTCTCAGATGGTAAAAGTAGTTCTGTAGCAATACCAAAAGATCAATTCTTTCTTTCAATAGCTCCGTACATTAATAGTTCTCATCCATGTACGAATCATGTTTTAACAGGTTGTACCGGAGAGATAATAAATCAAACAATGAAAGTTGTCATGACTGATACTGACACAGGTGAAACATTAATAGACAAAAAAATGACGACACAACGTGATGGATTTATAGACTTTTGGGTTCCAAAAGATAAAAACTTAGCATTTAATATTTACTATGAAGCAAAAGACGGAAGCAAAAGAGTGGCGAGAGAAGTATTGTCTACTTTCAATAACGATAGAACTTGCATTACAACTATGAAACTTATTTAAAATTAACATTTAAATATGGCTTGTAAAAGGACTGGAATTACTCCGGTCTTTTTTATATAAAAAATGGAAATCCTTTTCCATAAAATATCATGCATTAACATGACGTGAGTCTTTGTGGTTTTCTTGGGAACACTACCTACAAAGGAACTCAAGATAATCCTTTATCTGGTTGATGAAATTCTTATTAGTTACGACCAGTGCACGTGGGTTATTTTCCAACTACCATCCACTTGTTTAATTAACACAAGCGTTTCCATGGTCATCGAGTCAATACTTTTACCCTTATATTCACCTTGGGCGTGACTTATTGACGTTGAAATAGCAATGTCACCCGTAATCGTTATTTGGTGTTCTTTTGGCGTTATGGTTAACCCTTTTAAGTAAGCCATATCCGCAAGCATATGATGATTGGCATAATCCGTAAGTGAACGTTCTACTTTTCCACCTTCATAAATTTGCACATTGGCTGCTAATGACTGCCTAACAATAGCCTCATTGCCCGTTTGTAATGCAGCATGAAATTGTTTGACGACATTACCCGCGGCGGAATCAACACCGATAAACGCTTTTTGTTCTATAGGGTGAGTTTCATCACCATGGGCGAAGCTCAATGAGCTTTGTCCTGCGGACATCAGTAATATCCCGGTCGTTATGAGTATTGTTAAAGGGCTATTTTTCATTTTTATCTCTCTGTTAATTTATAGTGATTATCCAAGGCTCATAGGACCTAGCACGCTCGAAAGTACCGCTGTTGTCGCTAATATCAGTACTGCTATTAATGCTTCTAATCCAATCGATTTTTGTAGTTTTTGTTTTGCGAGTAATGTGTTCGCAATCGTTAATTTAGGTACTAAAACCAATTTATGCCATGCTGCTATAAGCAAAATGATAGCCACCAAACAGAGCTTGATGGTGACCGCAATACCATAATCGGAACTGATTAATTCAGTGGGACTATCAAACAACATCCACACCATTCCCATGCCTGAAAGCAACACTAGAATGACAATCACTATGCCTAAACGACCAAATGTATCCATGACATTTTTTATGACGATGTGGTCATCGGTGCAGCATAATTTCCATAATGGATAAAAAGCGCCTATCCAACTGCCAATGATCAACACGTGTATCAATATTAAGCCTTGAGCAAGCAATCCCAGTTCGGTGCTATGGCCAATAAAAGTAAACGTGACAGCAATTAACAGACAACTGAGAATCGCTAATACCGCAGAAAACGTTTTGATATAACGGTTCTTATGTAACAGTAAACCACTAGCCACTAGCATTAACCCAAAACCGATTAAGCGCCAAAGCACCGTTTGCCCTACCTGGGTTGGCCACAGAAAAGCATGCATCTGCGCATCAAATATTCCCATCAAGCCGTTTTCAGCAAAAGCCCCTACTTGCGCAAAATAATTGATACTAACGGCAATCAATCCCAATACGGCACCTAGGCCGGTATATTTTGCAACGCTAATGCTCAGATTAAGTTGACCCTTAATGAGGTATTGCATCAATGTGCCGCCAATAACAGCGGCAACACTCAGATAGATAACCCATTTAGATATCAACACCGATATTTCAAATACGGTTAATATCATGTTTACTCATCCACTTATTGATGTGCAGTGTGCTCGCTAGTCTCATGCTCCATTGTCATAGGCGGTGCACTGCGAGTGTTCATGCCAGAGTCGTGAAGCATAAAGCTCATGTTGCCTTTCATCTTATGACCGTCATCACCCATGATCATCCAGTTAACCGTGTAATTAGCTGCGCTTAATGCTGGTAGAGCGAATGAAAATGCTGCTTGGCTGGTCGCACTTGAAGGTAATGTTAGCGGTACGCTTTGCTGCTTCTCATCTTGCATTGTTAATTTGACCAAACGTACCGGAGCCGTAAAGGTCAGTTCAAGCGTTGTTGGTGCTTGACTTAGCATGGCACCGTTAGTGGGCATAGAACTGCCCAGTCCGACATGAGCAAATGCTGAAGCACTCAGGAATAGACTTGTTACGACTAAAACGTTGTTAAATAATTTCATGATATTTCCTTTTATATTGTTTTTAACGATCGAAAAACGGTTTACATAAATGATTTAATATTGGCTTAGCTAACATCTTGGCGCCAAGCTTATAACTCAGTGTACGAACGAGGTCTTAGAACCACGCGCTAAAACCAATAACAAACTGGGTTTCTTGTGTATCTTCCCCTTCACTTCGGGCGTAATCGGCGGTATTACCGAGCTTCTGACGCCAATCAACACCGATATAGGGTGCGAACTCTCGAACAATCTCGTATCTCAATCGCAGCCCTGCACTGACGTCAGATAAGCCTGAGCCTATTCCAAGTTCAGCATCGTCCTTACCAAATAAATTAACTTCTACTTCAGGTGTGAGTATCAATTTTTGAGTGATTAACAGTTCATATTCCGCACTCAACCGCATAGCCGTACGGCCTTGTTCACCGATGAATAAGGCCGCGTCAATATCAAAAAAATATGGCGCTAACCCTTGAACCCCAATCACAGCCCAATTACGGTTCGGCGTCGGTTTGATATCGGTTTTAATACCGAATTGTACATCCCAGTATGGTGCGATGGGCTTACTGTAAAGAGCCTGAATTTCAAGGTCTTGCTTATCACTATTTGAATATTCACCTTCGGTTTTAAGCCACAACTTATTCAAATCGTAACCTAACCAGGCTTGTGCACTAAACTGGGTAGGATCTTGCGGATCCACGCCTTTTTCAAATTGATCCAGCATGACTTTTGTTAATAGAGGATCATCATTACCGCCGGCAAACACAGCTGAGCTAGCCAATGAGGCGCTCAGACTCAACAGTCCCAATGCCACTAAATTCGTTTTATTCATCTGTATTCCCCTTATTTCACCACGACTTTTCTGAACATGCCTGGCATGTGGAATAACAAGTGGCAATGATATGCCCATTGCCCTTTTGCATCGGCGGTGACTAAGTAACTGATCTTAGAACCCGGCTGAACTAATACCGTGTGCTTACGGGGAATAAAATCAGGGTCGCCTGTCTCTAACTCACTCCACATACCATGCAAATGCATAGGGTGAGTCATCATCGTGTCGTTCACTAAGGTGATCCGCAGTCTTTCTCCGTATTCAAACTCTAATGGCGCGGCGTCCATAAATTTCACCCCATTCACAGACCACATATATCGGTTCATATTGCCGGTTAAATGCAGTTGAATTTCGCGGCTAGGTTGGCGCGTGTCGTAGGTAGGATGTAAGCCTTTAATATCGCCATAAGTTAATACTTTGCGATTAAATTGTTGTTGATGGTCACGCAATCCAATCCCGGGATCGTGTAAACCACTTTTTGGCGCATCTGCACGCATATCCACTTGTGGGCCGAACTCGGTGTCAATGTGTTTAATTTCATTGTTACTGCCAAAGCCTGCAAGCCCTAGTCCTGAGACTGTCGCTTTCGCAGCGTCCATGGCCATTTTGCTGTGATCCATGCCTGACATATCACCGCCACCCATAGCCATCTTGCTGTGATCCATGCCTGACATATCACCGCTGCCCATAGCCATCTTGCTATGATCCATGCCTGACATATCACCGCCGTCCATAGCCATCTTGCTGTGATCCATGCCTGACATATCACCGCCACCCATAGCCATCTTGCTGTGATCCATGCCTGACATATCACCAGCGCCCATGTCCATTTTGCTATGATCCATACCGCTCATATCCATATCACTCATATCCATGCCCATATCACTGTGGCCAAGGACTGGCCTTGGATCCATTGGGGGAATAGGAGCATGTAAACTGGCATCTGAGGTAAGGTTACCTACCGTAAAGCCGGTGCGGTCAATACTTTGAGCGAAAATACAATAGGCATTATCAACCTCTGGCTCAATAACCACATCATAGGTTTCAGCAACACCGATTCGAAATTCATCCACAGATACCGGTTGAATGTTCTGACCATCACTGGCGACAACACTCATTTTGAGACCCGGTATACGTACATCAAATATGGTCATAGCAGAACTATTTATAAAGCGTAAGCGCACCTTCTCACCTTGTTCAAACAACCCTTGCCAGCCCTGTTGCGGAGGATTGCCATTCATTAAATAGGTGTAAGTTGAACCCGTAACATCAGATATGTCTCTGTCACTCATGCGCGCGTTATTCCACATCGAACGAGCGTTCCACGTATTGGCTAAGCCATTTTTATTCACGTCAGAGAAAAAATCCATTACCGTACGCTCACGGTAATTATAGTAATCGGCTTGTTTCTTTAATTTGGCATAAATGTTTTCAGGGGCTTCGTCAGACCAATCAGACAGCATGATCACATAGTCACGGTCATATATAACCGGATCGGGGGTCGCTGGATCAATCACAATAGCGCCGAATAAACCGGTTTGTTCTTGATAGCCTGAATGACTGTGATACCAATATGTGCCACTTTGCTGGACGGTAAATTGATACTCAAATGTTTCACCGGGTTTAATGCCATCAAAGCTAAAGCCAGGCACACCGTCCATTTCGGTGGGTAAAATAATACCGTGCCAGTGAATAGAGCTATCATGGTCGAGATTATTTTTTACTCTTAAGGTGACTGTTTCACCTTCTTTCCAACGTAATAACGGCGCGGGCAGTAATTGGTTTACCACAGTAGCTCGAGCAGATTTCCCGGTAAAATTAACCATTTTATAGTCAATTGTTAAGTCAAACACTTTGCCAGAGAGCTGGCTCAACGATTGGCTTAACGCATTGGCAACGGCATTTTTAGGGAAAGGGATCGACATCAATGCCAACATGGCGGATGCACCAAACACAAACCGGCGTCGGCTGTTGTTGAGTTCACTGTTTGTCATTTGAATCATGGGTTTTATCATGTATTGCGATTTCATTGTACAGACTCCTCAAGCGAGTTCACTTGGGCGTAAACTTCACTACTGCCATCTTTTTTCAACAGTAAGACTTGATATGGCATAAATTTATCTTGGTACTCCATGCCAGGGCTGCCCACTGGCATAGCGGGTACGGTTAAGCCGATAGCATCTTTAGGAGGGGTGGCTAAAAAACGACTAATGAATTTTGCAGGGACATGCCCTTCAAACACATAACCTTGAGATGACACAGCGGTATGGCAAGATTGCATTGAAGCAGGAATGCCCTTTGACTGTTTAAACTCATAAAGGTTGTTAATATTGTGGGCACTAACACTAAATCCACGCTCACTAATATGCGTTAGCCATTTCTCACAACAGCCGCAATTAGCATCTTTATAAACGGTGAGTAATGGCTCCGTAGTGCCGGGCTCTGCTGCACGGGCAATTAATATCCCTCCCATAGTTTGCAGAATAAAAATAGTACCTATGACACGAAAAAAACTAATAGAATTGCGATATAGAGCAGACATAATATTGCCTCCAAATCAAATTTCGTCACATTAAACAACGCGGTTTAATGTCAGTTTATTAACCAAAAGGTTAAAAAATTGAAACTACATGATTGGCTAGGACAGCTAGCAAAAAAAAGGCGTAACTGTGCCTATGTTAGGCAAATATTGGAGGACGGTATAAAGAAGAACGATACTGAGGCATTAGTGCTGAGGTAAACATTGTTGCAGCATTAACTAAATTGACTTCTGATTTAAGCGTTGGCATCGCCATCGTTAAAGCGACTGATAAACATGATCCGACAGGACAATGGCACGCTTGGGCGCAGCAACTATCATCCGCACCATCACTCATATCCATGTTCATGTTCATTTGCATACTAGCGTCATGACATGCTTTGCCATTTTCAGCAGGCATATTTGAAGTCGTCATTGAATTCATTGGCATAGTACCAGGCATAATCACAGACGCAAAAGTTTGACCGACAAACGTCAGTAAAACAAACATCATGATTAAGTGGATTCTACGCAAAATATATCTCCAACGATTTTCAAATAATAGTAGTGAAAAATACTGCATTTAGCAATGAAAATTTATTTGAAAAACATAATTCCCGATCCCGATTTCAGATAATAAGTGCGACATTCATGGAAAGGTGTAGAAGAGGAAGCCAACTGCTAAAAGTGGGACGCTCTTCTCGCCAAAGAAACAAGCAGTACTACCATGAATTATCAGCAGTTGACCGAAGGCAGAAGATACCAGATTTCTGCTCTTTTGGAACGGGGGATTTCAGTTTCTGAGATTGCTAAAACCGTTCAGTGCCATCGCTCCACGGTATATCGGGAGCTTAAACGTGGCAGAAAGGGCAGTCATTATTGCCCAAACGAAGCTCAGGTGTTATCACTCAAAAAACGCACATTAGCGCGTAAATACAGAATACCTCAGGAGCGTGTTGATTTTATCCGCCTCCTTTTAGAAGCGGATTGGAGTCCAGAGCAGATTTCCAGTGTATTAACTAAAGTCGGTGCCGCTGTCAGCTATGAGTGGATCTACCGATTTGTTGCGCAGGATAAACGCTCGGGTGGCAAGTTATATCGCCACTTGAGGCAAGGTCACAAGCGGTATCGTCGCGGTAAAAAAGAGAAAGCACCAGCGATCAAAAATGCGGTTTCTATCGATGATAGGCCAAGCATCGTTGACAGTAAGGAGCGATTTGGTGATTGGGAAATCGACACCGTATTAGGCAAGCACGGCACGGGGGCGATGGTGACTATTTTAGAGCGTAAAACACGATTTTACTTGGTGAAGAAAGTGCCATCCAAGTCAGCGGATGATGTCACTAGAGCAACCATAGAACTACTCATGCCTTACAAGGAGCATGTCCATACCATCACGGCAGATAACGGGAGAGAGTTTGCAGGCCATGAAACCATCGCAAAGGAGTTGGAGGCTGATGTTTACTTTGCCCACCCTTATAGTTCTTGGGAGCGTGGAGCCAATGAGAATGCTAACGGTCTTTTAAGGCAATATGTGAAGAAAGGAACCGACCTAACAACGGTAACAGACAGTGATATTGAATTCGCTTTATCGCGGATAAATTATCGACCGAAAAAGTGTTTAGATTTCAAGCAACCAGCGATTGTCTTTAAAGAAATGGTATTGGCTGCTTGATATTGGCGAGTGTCGCACTTCGCAGTTGAATTCGGGACAAACCTATCCAGTCGAACGAATTTCATTCGATTATGGATGATTTATATCAATCAATAATCTCGCATTAAGTCGACTTAAGAACAAAATAGCTAAATGTTAACAGAATTTACAAAGCATAATCTCACCCTGTGATACTCTGTGAGTTAGGGAGATATTTATGCCCGAACATGGATAAATGCAGCGTGTAACAACATCGGTGCAAAGGCAGCTTGCTAGCCACCTTTGGTTGACGAGCTAAGCGTGTAGCGAGATGTTATCACGTGAACCAGACTAGGCAAGTCTGATTCACTGAGCTAAAAAAATAATGATACAGGCACACCAAAGCGCTGACTGAGTGCTTCTATGTGGTGTCTATTAAGCTTCTTTCCTTCTGCGGGGCGTTGTTGCCTAAATGAATGAACCTTCCGTCTGTGTGAGTAGAATAAAGTTTCATACTAAGTAATAAAGAATCATACTGAGTATTAAAGATTCATACTTAAATGGCAGCGATCAGAGTACACTGCCATTTCTAAAACGTTTATGCCCCAAAACGTGTTAACGTAATTACTCTATAGGTCGGCTTTGAGCGAATAGCAGACGATGGCCCGGCAAATTTGTGCAAAAACCGAATGTCCGATACACATTTATAGCGGACATTCATTTTTAAGACATGGTTCTCAAAAAAATTTGATATGGAAAGTCACCACCGATCTACATGCCCCAATGCGCTTTCCTCCAGCTTTAACTGAATTAATGAGGACATTAGTGGCAGCTTCGAGGTCTAGAAATTAGGCCACGTATTTCGGCGGGGTATGAGTCGGACATAGCTGGGTATGTCGCGAAAATATTATCGTAGTAGCTAACACATCTAGATTAAAGAAATGATAACCCATATCTTTTAGCATTTTTAAATGTTACTTTTCAGATAAATTCTTGTAGGTATCCATGATAGATGCAATTGATACCGATGTATCAGGAAGTCTGATATTAATACTTCCAACCTGTTCCGCTCTTGCTAGCACAGCGGCAACACTATCGGGTACTCCCTGTGTTTCTTTACCCAGCAAGTCATAAGTTGATAGAAGATCTTCAATATTTGGAATTTTTTCGATCTCTGAAAGATTAATATTTATTGTATTATCATTAGTACCACTCTAGTACACATACTAAAGTAAATAAAAAACAGTAATGACAACCAATTTATTAGCTTACTTAGTTACCTTTGACATAATAAGAACCATTAACTATATACTTAATTACTATAACTGTCGGGGAAGGTGTTTTGGCTTACGTTCTAAAGAGGCATGTAAACTATAAAGCGAATCAGTCAGCTTTAATGGTTACTCTTCCGGCAATTTTTACTGAAAAGGGTCTCCTTGTATCGTATCTTAGATTCCTCTATTCAAAACGTCACAGATCTCAATCTTGGATTGAACGAAATGTATTTGCAATAGAACTACTACTGAAATTTATTAATGCCCATGTAAATACTTCTACTTCGGCCACGGAGATGCTTCGCTCTTTTGTCGATACCCTTTGCTTTGGTTCTATAGATAACTCAAACGATGACCAATCTGGTTTGTACTGGCAATCAAGAAGGGTTGAAGATGTTAACGTACTACTTGGCCACATCAACTTCTATTGCGACTATCTAGATGAACTTCATGGTCATGAGCTACCCAATTTAAATCCATTAAGAAAAGCCACTACAGCTGAAGAGAGAATGCGCTGGTGCGCTTACTATAAACGTCAGTCAAACTGTTTCTTAAACCATCTTAGCAATCCATCAAAACATCAATCCTCTGTGGTGCGCAACATTCAAGGCCCCTTGAATCATTTACTGGCGATTGAATCAGTACATCGTTTCCCAGAAAAACATTTCGAACGTTTCTTACAATATGGTTTTCTCAATACCCGAACCGGCTACATGGATTTCGGGAGCCTGTTAATTGTGATGCTGATGCATTATGGCGGATTAAGATTATCTGAATGTTTTCATATCTATACAAGTGACATTGCTATTGATACTAAAAATGGATCTGCAATAGTTTCGGTTTTTCATCCTAGTGATGGTGTAAGTCCTGAACCAGGGTTTTCAAATCGCAGAGACTACTTAAACTGTCGCTTTCATCAAAAGCCACGTAATGAATACAAACGATCCCATAAGCTGTATTCCGGCTGGAAGCAACCTCTGCTAACAAATCGAAACCTATCATTTGATGTAATGTTATTTCCTAATAGCAAAGCAAGTGAGTTCACTTGGTTACTGCAGCAATACCTAGCTGTAAGAGTTGATGGAGCTCATCCATATCTTTTTACCAACTCAAAAGGTGAGCCAGAGTCAAAGAAAAACTTCATTCAAAAACACAAGCGGGCTGTGGAGCGGGTTGGTCTTGTATCAGGGAAACATCTCGGCACCAGCCAACACTCTCACAGGCATTCCTATGGTTATCGACTAGCAACATCAGGCTTCAACCAATTAGAAATACAAAAAGCGATGCATCATAAAAGTCCCGATAGTTGTCTTGTCTATATAAAACCACAAGACAAAGAAATTAGAGACAAGGCGAGAGAGCTTGGATTATGAGAAAAAACTTCTATCCCACTTTAGCTGAGGCCCAACGGGCAGTAGAGGTATTGACCATCACCAGTGTAACGAATTATCAAGATCGTTATCGGGAAGACCCACGCCTTCCTTCCGGCCCACATAATGTCTATAACAGCGAATGGAAAAGCTGGCCAGCATTTTTAGGGAAGGAAGTGAAAATCCATTATCAGACTCTAACTGAGGCTCAAAAAGCCGCACAAGCATTGGGGATTGCTAAATGGTCAGAATACAAGCTACGTTACAAGGAAGATCCGCTCTTACCCTCTTGCCCTCACCATATATATAAGCAAGACTGGCAAAACTGGCCAACATTTCTCGGTATGGAAGCAAAAAATTTCTACGCTACAATTCTTGAAGCCATGCACGCCATACAGATATTAGGTATCTCCACACAGCCAGAATATGCACGACGTTACCGTGAAGATCAACGTTTACCCTCTTGCCCTCATATCGCCTACAAGAATGAATGGAAAAACTGGCTAAAATTTCTGGGAAAGGAAGTGAAAAACTTCTATCCAACCCTTACTGACGCACAAGAAGCCACAAAAAAATTAGGCATATCCACACAGCAAGAATACACACTGCGCCACAGTAAAGATCCACGTTTACCCGCTTGCCCTAATCAAACCTATAAGCAAGACTGGAAAAACTGGCCAGCATTTCTGGGCAAAAAGAGAAAAAATTTCTATCCATCTTATATCGAAGCTCAAAAAGCCGCACAACTGCTCGACATACATACCCGAGCTGAATATAACAAGCGCTACCATGAAGACCCACGCTTACCCTCTTCCCCCGATAACTTCTACAGCCAAGATTGGCAAAACGTGAAGGCATTTCTTGGCATAAAGGAAAAAAATACTACCTCACTTACGCCGAAGCACAGAAAGCTACGTTAATGTTAGGCATCACTAAATCATGTGAATATTATCAACGGTACAAGGAAGATCCTCTCTTACCAGCAACCCCAAGTAACATCTATAAACAAGACTGGAAAAACTGGTCAAGATTCCTAGGTCAGGAAAAAAAATGCTTATATCCCACCTTAATCGAGGCTCAAGATGCCACACGAAATCTAGGAATAAATACACAATTAGACTATAAACAACGTTATCGTGAAGACCCTAGGTTGCCATCTAATCCACATAATTACTATGTTCATCAATGGCAAAATTGGCAGAACTTCTTAGGTGAAAGAAAGAGATTTTACTCCAATCTCGCTGATGCTCAGCAAGCTACACAGAAATTGAGCATCATTACACAGCAAGAGTACAACCTGCGTTATAGTGAAGATCCACTTCTACCTGCTACTCCCAATAGGGTTTATGCTCAAGATTGGACAGGGTGGCCAACATTTCTCTTACCTAAAAAAATAACGTGCATAGAATGTTTAAAAAAAGCATGCAGAACTCTTGGCATAAAAGATTCTCGACATTACCGACAAACACAAAAACAATACAAACAATTACCTGTAAACCCAAATAGAAAATTTACAAATTGGATAGATTGGTTCGATCTGTTAGATATCCCTCGTCCATACCCATATGAAAAACTGCGCTCGATAGTTATAGAGCAAAAATGTCGTACTCTGGCAGATTATAAAAAAATGCGCGTAAAGCTAAATGATCCCCATATTCCTGCATCCCCGATTGAGTTATACAGAGGAAAAGGGTGGACAAATACATTTGACTTCTTCGGCACTACAAGACCATATCAAGTCAAGTATTTTGAGCCACAGTGGAAAGGATGGGCCAACTCGATAACCGAATTTTTAAAATCTGCAAAGGGGGGGGACACCAAAGCAAAAGATCTTTGTGAGTTTGTTCGAGAATATATTGAGCCTAATAACCTTGACACTTCACCACTGGAATACTTAATCAGAGGAAAAACCAACATTCAACCAATGCTCAAATTGTTTGAAAAAGTTCCTATTACACGTAAAAAGAAGTGGCTTTTTTCAATCAATGAATATTTAAACTGGATAATTGTTAATTTTCTAACGATTGAAGATGAAGATACGGGAGAGATATCTCGTATAAAAGGAGCCAAAAATCCTTTTTCACATGTCAATTTCGATGGTGAGCAAATACCAGTATCAATCAATGAGACGAACAAACTAGCCCTACCCTATCAATTCGTAAAAGACGCCAGAGAATGGATCCTACCTCCGAACTCAATGCTCAACCAGACTAGCTACTCAGAACTGCATCACCTTCATAAGTTCTCTGCTGACTGGATTCTTATCGATGATTCATTCCCCATTGACCCCTCAGATCCTGACTGTGTTACTAAAGTTGAAGGTGAAAAAACGTTCCTATGGTTGCCTATTTATTGGTCCTATACCTATGCATTAATGCAGTTACCAGCTAGGGGAAGGCAAATAATTTATTGCGACTCAGGTGAAGCAGATACAGAGATGCCTGACATTCAAAATGGTACTGTCGTATGGCAAGAGAACTTAAGTCATTTAGCGGGTCTCACCACACGTCAAAGCATGGTCAGCAAAACAAAAGATAATGACTTTGGTGTTTACTACACTTCAAATAAGACTAACTTCAACGGCGAAGGTTATGCCATCCCATTTATGCCACTGGAGTTAGCTTACTGGCTGATAAAGTTAAGAAAATGGCAAGAAAAATACAACCCTATCGTAGCACCGACAAAATGGCTTGATTGCACCCGAACTAACTTAAATGAGATCCAAAGAAAACAAAAAGGTATTAACTGTTTCCTCTTTCGAGACTTTCAAGAAAACGAACCAGGTACATTTGGTGGACGCTTAGCAACAAGGCTGGCAGCAGCACTATTTTCCTCATCAGGAGAGCAGTTGGATTCCGCAACCTATAACGGACAAAACTATAAAGAGAGCTACAAACAACTACAACAATTACAGAGTATCCCTATTTCACGCTTTAAGTCGCAATATACGCCTCATTCCATGCGAGTAAGCCTGATCAATGCTTATGCTTATGAATTCGGCATGCCACTAGAAGTGATAATGAAGCTAGTCGGGCACTCGTCTATTATCATGTCTATCTACTACATAAAAAGTGGCAAAACAGGCGCAAATATTCGAGAACGACTAGAGGTCGGAGAAAAGCAAGCATTAAGCAAAAGCACAGATACATTAAGAAGTTTCATAGAGGCTCAACGAATTGAGCAGTGTAAAAGCCAGTTGGTAGCAAATAGCCAAGAATTTCTGCAAACCATAGATAATGTTCGGCCAGCTTCAAGCTATCTATTTAAAGATTTTGGCATGTGCCCTGTTGGTGGCGCTTTTTGTAGCGAAGGCGGGGCTCCAGTGGCAATGAAAGCGAATATCTACCACCCAGTCAATGCGGGGTACCTAGGGGAGCAAAATTGCATTCAATGCAGATTCTTTGTTACTGGACCAGCCTTTATGATGGGACTAGCGGCACTGTTTAATGAAATAAGCTTAGCTGTTAATACTCAATCACATCGCTACGCAAAGTTAGAAGGCGAGCTAAGTCAAACTGTAACCCAAATCGATGTGATCTCACATGAAATCTATCAACAAAAATCCCACAATGAGCAATTGGATAAACTCGAAAAGGAGAAAGGACAACTCCAAGCCGAAAGACGGAAACTAAATTCCGAGATAGAGACTAGAGCGAAGAAAATGGACTTATATATGTCTGATATGAATTCCATCCATAAACACCTGATTAGCTGCAAAAACGTTATCAACCAAGAAAAGCCTCGAAACAGTTCCAAGCTGCATTTGATCGTACCTCATGAGTTTGAAATAAATATTAAGCTGGATGATGTCAGTGGTTTCCAGCAGCTATCTGAAGTATGTGAAAATGCCGAACTCTATCATAGCTGTAGCGACGAATTAGCCGTAACCAGACGCAGTCAGGCTCTCGATAAAGTATTGATTCAAAATGGGTTGAACCCACAGTTTGTGTTCCTTAGTGAAGAGCAACAACTAGCTGTTGGCAATCAAATGACTCAACTAATGCTCACAAGACTGCAAAGCTGGGAAAAGATCGATAAGCTTATTAATGGCAGTCTAGGGTTAAACGACTTCACAGAGACCGATGCGTTATCGACACGTGATATCAAAGAGTTATTCGCAAAATCTACCCCTCTAAAGTTGGTAAATTAATATGTCAGAAATCTCCCCTCAAATAGTACTTGAACAACTAAAGAAGACGGTCTCTTCACGCATTCAGAGTTCACTAGATGCTATTTATCAAATTTGCATTGAACAGCAAGAAAGAGGGCTAAGCGAATTTGGCTATTCTACTATTGCACGGCTTGGAAAGGGCCGTGGAGTCCCAGCAGCTCAGAGCATTCGCAATAAAACAGGAGAACCATATAGAACACTTATTGCTAGCTTCGTAAAAACCATAGAAAAATCTGAAAAATCGAACACAACAACAAGCAAAAGTAAACGCTACGCATGGATTGATGAACTAAAAGATCCTGTTGTAAAACTTCAAGCTAACATCCTCTATTCTCAGAAAATTGCAGCGGAAAAATTAGCAGAAGAAATCGCACCAATCGATCAAGTTATTGAGATATTTGACGGCGATTCATCCGCATCAACAACCGCTAAACTCACCAACTTGGAACGTGATGCTTTAGAGCACCTAATCTCATCGGAGTTTTTGCGCCGACAACGATTGGAGCTAGGCCCAAATGGAAGTATATTAACCGTCGATAAACAAGAGACATTTTTCCCTGTTGCAACCTTAGATGCGATTAAAAAAGCATTACAGTATTTGTAAACAAGGACTAGGAATACACCGTTGAAAACCAACCTAATTACCCGAGAAGGGTTCGAGAAACTCAATAAAGAACTTAATTACCTCTGGCGTGAGTACAGACCTGAAATAACGAAGAAAGTGACTTGGGCAGCGAGTCTTGGTGATCGCTCAGAGAATGCTGATTACAAGGAAAACAAGAGATTACTTAGACAAATTGATTCGCGTGTGCGTTATCTGAGAAAACGCATTGAAGCTGTGAAGGTTGTCGAATATTCCCCCCAACAAGATGGAAAAATATTTTTTGGTGCTTGGGTACAAATCGAAAATGATGCGGGTGATACAAAGAACTTCCGTATAGTTGGCCCTGACGAGATCTATGGTAGAAATGACTATATTTCGATCGATGCGCCAATGGCTCGTGCTTTGCTGAAAAAAGAAGTAGATGACGAAGTTGTGGTCAGTACACCATTAGGTGAGCATACCTGGTATGTAAATTCTATTTCCTACAAAAATCCTCAAAAAGAGAATGGAAAATAGAAAAATCTTTTAAAAACAAAATAATGATGAAAACCAGCGGGTGAAATCCTAATCATCGAAATACGCAACTCACGGATTTGGGTGACTTCTCAGCGTGACTCCAGTATCAGAAATACCGAAAGTTCTATATCTGAAAAATGGTGATGAGTTCTTTGCTATTTGTGGACAAATACACGGTGAATTCACCCTCAAGAAGGGAAATCCCTAATTGTTAACCAAGGTTTGTAGTCTGCATGCTGGCCACCACCTCAACCTTCCTTTATCCACTATCCACTTGGCAAATTGCTGCTCTGAACAGCCATTTAATCGTGAAGCCATAAAAAACCACCGATATTAGCTCGTTAGTCGAGCATAATGACGATGGTTTTAGTATGCAACTTTATTACCTCTCTTTTTTAGAGCTGATGAGCTTATAGTACTATCAACCTAAACGGTAATATTGGTGCTTTCTTTTTGAGTTATGCTTCCAACTTTTTGCTACATCAAAGACATGTGAAGGGTAATCATCCCAAGAATCTGCTAGCAGTTTCCCACGAGCAGCACGAAGTTTAACTGGATACCCCTTGCATTCAATCAAATGCATGAAGTAAAAACTTTTTTCTTGTTTAGTACTAAAATATTTATGGAAACCGCTACGAATAGTGGGATATCGCCACCATAAATATTTTGACTGTTCCTCATTAATAGTCTGTATGTAATGTGATTTTAGCTTTTTCATACACCCTCCAGGTTTACGTTACCTAGAAGGGGTCCTCTTCAAAATAGTTCATAGATTCACTCTCACTTATATAATGTATAAATCAGGCCTAATCCCAATCACATTCAGGACTCCCAAGCTCCGGACCAACTGGGGCACCTAACGCACCTTACAACTTTCTCTTTTTGCACCATGCAATCGCAATTTTATCAAACACATCAGCAGGAATTTCAGCGTCTAGCTTTCCGAAAAATTTACCTTCGGCATTCGACTCATAAATTATTTTGAAATCAATAGGATTGGTTATCTCAATAACGGCAGGATTGTCATTATCCTTGTCGAAGGTGATTTCCTGATAAAGTCCAAAAAGCTCATTATCTTGATAGACCCACTCTTTGGTACTCATATATCAATACCTCAACTAATCGATTTCTTATGAGTGTAACACCAATTTATCAAAGTAAATTATCGCTTTATCTATTACTATGGTTTACCCAACTTGAAAACACTTTGTCATCCACCCTTATGTACTCTCTATGTTTTGGGACATAAGTGGGCTAACCCCATCAGCTAGCAGATGTTGGACAAAACCTTCTTAGAGTTAAAATTCTAACAATCTTTCGCCTGATAAGTTTTTCTTGTGATTAAATGTGATTATATTGGGGAAACTCTTAACCCTACCGATTAGCGCCATTAGGCTTTTTATCTCTGTAGTGGCATTTGCAAACAAAAGCTCACAGGGGATCGCTCAGATCGATTTAGAGCATATCTTAGAGTGAATCAGAGCTGATATTTCCGAACTAGATAGCAAACTATTCAATCAGTTGGTTATCATACTTGAAAGGATGAATTGAATTAGGGTATTCGCTTGTATATCAATAAAGTTTTTAATGTAGGTGGTGCTTGGGAAGCGTTGCGGGAAAACAACGCAACCGAGTTGTCAGAGTTGCAAGTAGCTTTAGCTAACTTGGGGTATGTCGACTCTATCAAAGACATGAAAAATGGTGTTTTAAGCAACCTGCACGAGATGGCGTGGCGGTGTCGAAACTATTTGGTAGGAGGCCGAGCAAGTTTCAAAGAATTCAAAGCCGCTCCATCTAAGCCGAATATGATCCAAATGGGAGCTTTGAAAGGTGAGGTTGCAATAGATATTGGAATGAACATACCTACAAGCTTAGATAGTTGGGTAACGTTTAGGTCTAAATCCGCATCTTCTTTGGGCCTCATTCCGATCTTAATAATGCCCTTGGATTTTGGAGAGGACAGCTCTTTCCGTATGAGTTTCGACTATGTTGTTCAGCGAATACAGTACCTTGATATTGTTGAAGGAAATAGTTTTCTGATTCTGGGCTGTTCTTATGATTACTCTGATATTGAGGTTATCGATTCAGATAAGGTAATCCGTAGAACCATCACATTTGAACCTCACCAGATACAAGCTGGCGTGGGGCTACTTTCTTACTTTAGTGAAGTGCTTAAACAGAAGTGCTCGGAAGCGAATAGCAAAGTTTCCATTGAGCAAGATGGTGAGAAAGTTAGGCTTAGGATTAAGTCTGATGCAGGTACTGAGCACAAGGTTGAAGCTTTACTTAATGAGTATGGTGAAGTCCTCAATGGTACTCGTCAGCCAGAGCAACTTATGACAGACCAGGTTCAATTACTGTCACTTCAAAATAAGCTAGATATGGCAGCGATGGAAGTGAAGCACCAACAGAGTATTCTGGCACTAACCAAGTCTAATTATGACCAACGAATCTTTAGCCTAGAAGAGCTGGTTGCAGACCTTAAACACATGCTATCTGAGAGCATAACTTCACATCGAATTGCTCAAGATCAGGTGTCTAAGCTGATAGATAAATATGGTAGCAATAGTGATGTTGAATTGGAGTTGTTAGGTTTAGCAAAGAAGCTCGATGAGCGTGCGGCGGATGTTCAAAAAGAAGAACTAGAGCGAATAGTTAAACAGCTCCATATGGATAACCCGAAACTAGCAGCTGAGTTCCTATCGCTGCTAAAGGGACCACTTGAAGGGGTTGCAGGCAATATCATCTATTCTTGGTTACCACAGTTGGGCAGTATCATTGGAATGGTTATTCGCTAACAAGAAACAAATTGCCTCTCTGTTCAGAGGCACTATGTAGTGGCTAAGTAATACTGGCCACCGTTTTAGATTCATTCTTGCAAATCATGTGAAATTAGAAAATCTATGGCAAACCGAAATTAATATGTTTCGATTGAGCAGGAGCACTGACTCATTTTGGGGCATAAACGTGCCAGAACTGATCGGCTTGACACGAGTTGGGACATTTTCGAGTTAAAGCCTTAACTCTAACTCATCATTTTTGGATGAAAATTTCTATGGATTAAAGCAGTATTAAGTTGTGGGCAACACTACCACGGGAACAAAGCATTACGCTGTAAACGAAACCTGAATCGCCACCGTTACAATGTCACTCACTAAAATTGTATGTTATGAATATCTCTTAAATTGTTTTTTAGCTCATCAATTTAAGCTGATTATTTGCTCTGGCTAAAATATCGTCATAAGTCATGATTTTCAGATTGCTTAACTCTTGTGTTAGCGCTTGTCTTTCAATCGTGCTTTGAAAGCAGCGACTTCTACCGATTACAACCATAATATCTGGCTTGTAAGACTCAAGAGCATACTTTTTCCGAAAAATATCTCTGTGTGATTTTTCATCAAAATAGTTACGATACTCTCGCAATTGCCCAACAGCTGACGAAATGGCTGAACTAAATGCTCGACGATTGTCTTTACCTACCACCAACTTTTCTTTAGGTAATTTAATATCTAGAACGTCACAAAAGCCACCGTCAATTCTCTCTAAAAAGAAATCTGGTCTGAGCTCTCCAAGATCTTCCCGTACAAGGCTAAGCTGAGCATGCGCTCTAATATGATCGGCTCCCATTATTAAAGATGGGTTTTTCTCAAAAAATTTTTGAAGCTCATGTTCGCTTACATTATGTCTGTTTATCAGCCATTCTAACTCCCTTATCTCCTCAATAAATTTCTGCCTTTCAGTAACAATTATATTTGATCTTACTGATGATTCAGATGATGAATTAGATATGAGCGTTGGAAGTTTGAAAGCAGAAGAATAGTCAAAGAGATCAAGAGTTATTTTCTCATTTTTAATTCCTAATACAATCTTTTGCGTTTCAATATCAGGTTCTAATAAATTCAATGAGTTAACGTAGCGTTTCACCTTGTTGATTGATACACCTTGACTTTGGATTGCTGAGAACGCGGCCGGTTTAGATAAGGCGAGCAACAATAGATCTGTAGTTGTTATGTGGCCAGTTAAACCCTCTAGGAGATCTTCTCGTGACGAATAAGGGCGAGTATCTGTTGAGCCTTGCCTTAATCCTTGTTTATCCAATCTTTTTTGCCTGACTTCACTCACTTTCCCATGAGGCTGGCGGTATTCAATGTGTTTTGGTAGAGGTCGATAAACATTTCTTAGAATATCAGATGGTTCCAAATTGAAAGACTCAAATAAGCCTGTACAGATTGTATTTGTTTTTATTAGTCCACTTAATATATTGTCATCATATAAATACCTATAGCGTCTATCTTTCGCGTCGTAGCCTGCAACAGATAGAGCCTGTTTACTTTTATCTGATAAATTAACACCTTGTGATTTCAGTGATTCAATTATAGGTGAAATAATATCCATATTACTCTTTATTCATTAAGTAGATGTTTTATGCGCTGAATTGACGCCGATTCCTAGATGGTACGGCCTGTTTTCTATAGACACTCTGTAGTATTACTAAAACTTGGTCAATCAGTGTGTATCACACCTAGCCTAAATTTATGATGCTGACTCTTAATGGGGCAAAAACGATTAAGGGCCGAAGGACCGCTACCAAATGCCGGCATACGCATTTAATATTGCTTTTCACTGAAAGCGGACATTACGCAAAGTGAAGCGTTTAAGCACGATGAGCAGCCTGCAAGTAGTTCAATTGTAGGTATTCATGCTCTAATAGTAGCGTTCGATACTAAAATAATAAAAAAACGGACTTTGGAAAAGGCATCAACTCTAGATTAGCCACAATATTTTTATCGTTATCTTCGAACCAACAAGATACAATGACCTCACAGGCAGGGGAATTGAATTATGGCAAGTGCTGACCAATTAAAAGCGCTACTCCAGTCACATTTGGAGGGCGACGAAAATCGTTTTTATTCCGTTGCCATGCAAGTGGCGGCTCATGAAGCAAAACGCGGCCACGGTAAGCTTGCCGAAGAGTTACGTTTGTTAGTTGATCAGGCAAAATCCCGCCGAACTGTATCCTCGGATAATAAAGCCGTACCTATCAGTAGGCCAAAAGGCGAGCTGGCCAATCTGCTATCTGTGAGTTATCCCAAGTCACGGTTGGGCGATATGGTACTGAACGGCGAACTGACCCAACAGTTGGAACGGATTATTCGTGAGCAGCGTCATGCTGCGGAAATCTTATCGCATGGTTTGTCCCCGAGACGTAAACTATTGTTAGTTGGCCCCCCAGGCACCGGCAAGACTATGACTGCATCTGTGCTTGCTGGTGAGCTTGGTTTACCTTTGTTTCAGGTTCGTTTGGATGGGTTAATCACCAAATTTATGGGCGAGACAGCTGCTAAGTTGCGGCAGATTTTTGAATCCACTCATCATGCCCGTGGTGTTTACTTTTTCGATGAATTTGATGCCATTGGTTCTCAACGTGGTTTGGCAAATGACGTTGGTGAAGTCCGGCGTATACTCAACAGCTTTCTGCAAATGATAGAGCAAGATGATTCACACAGTCTGATCATCGGTGCCACCAACCATCCGGACATTTTGGATAATGCGCTGTTCCGTCGTTTCGATGATTTGTTGCATTACGAACTGCCTGATGAAGCTCGTATTGCCAGCGTACTGAAATCTAGGTTATGCCGCATGGCAATCAAAAATACTTCTTGGAAACGTCTGGCAGACAAGGCTTTAGGTTTGAGCTATGCAGAGTTGACTCGTGCTGCGGATGAAGTGCTCAAAACTGCTCTGATTGAACGGGCCGATACAATTTCAGAAAAAGATGTTGCTCAGGCTATTGAAGAGCGCAGGAAACTATCCAATCGACTAAATAAAATCAATTAATAAAAACGAAAAGGACATTCCATGGCGGAAAGGGAACAGAACAACCACCCGCATTTCATCTTCCAAAATAGTGCTCAAGCAGAACCTTTTAAATCACCACCTATAGTTGTAGGTAGTTCGCAGATTCCCGCCAAAGACAGAAATGCTCACGGTGGAGGCCTGCTTGAAAAGCTCCATCAGCTAACTCCTGTACTGGCCGAAGCGGCAGATCTACAGCGAGAGGCAGGTGTTGGAGAAGGCATCGGTCTGCAAATTGAGTTTGAAAGCTTCCCTGATGTTGAGTTGGCCTTTGAATCTCTAGCCAGAGAGCGCTCTGGCATAGAGCTACGGAATGTCAGACAAGAGCACAATAAAACTTTCGCTACAGTGTTTGTTCCAGATGGAAAGCTGGAGTTTTTCGAGAAACTTATCACCGATTATTTGGACGAAAATAACGATAAAAAGAGCGGTCCTGCCCATAGCAAATTACTGAATGCTATTTCTGAAATTCGTGCAGCGACATTACAGGCCCTATGGACTGATACTCCAGATTCTATGCCGACGAGAGATGATGAGCATTTATGGTGGGAAGTTTGGTTGCCAACCAGAGGTGACAGGCAAGGGGTTGTAGATCAATTTAAAGGCATGGCGGCTGGACTAGGTTTTCGCAATGCGCCTGGAGTGCTTCACTTTCCAGAGCGCTCCATATTGCTGACATATGGTTCTGTCGAGCAAATGAAACGCTCAATGATGACTTTAAACAGCATTGCTGAGTTACGTCGTGCTAAGGAAACCGCAGAATTCTTTGATGCATTGACTCCGCAAGAGCAACCCGAATGGGCGGATGAATTAAATAGACGTCTAACACTTCCTGCTGATGGCGCCGATGCTCCATATATCTGTTTGTTTGATACCGGCATTAACAATGGACACCCACTACTACAACATGCTTTATCCAACGGCGATAAGCACACAGTTGATCCGGCTTGGGGTGTTGATGATTCTGAAGGGCATGGCACCGAAATGGCTGGACTTGCCCTATTCGGAAATCTGACGGATGTGCTTTCAGCTCCAGGGCCTATTAGGATCTCACACCGGTTGGAATCCGTTAAGCTACTGCATGAAGACGGTGCCAACGGTGGAGATGCTCAGCTTCATGGTTGTCTTACTTCCGAAGCGGTCGCACGCCCTACCATTACAGCTCCGGATCGTAACCGTGTTTTCAGCATGGCGATTACAGCCAGAGATAACCGCGATCGTGGGCGCCCTTCAGCCTGGTCTGCAACTATTGACCGACTTGCTTATGATGCAGATGCACAAGGTGAGACTCCGAAACTGTTTGTTGTGTCGGCAGGCAATATCAGAGACCCAAATGCATGGATGACATATCCTGATAGTAATACAACTGACGGTATTCATGACCCTGCACAAGCTTGGAATGCATTAACTGTCGGTGCAATGACCAACCTCGCAAGAATCACGGAAGCAGATGCGCAGCATTATTCCCCTATTGCAGAAATAGGTGGTTTAAGTCCTTTCAGCACGACTTCCCAGACATGGGAACCTCATTGGCCGTTAAAGCCTGATGTTGTGTTCGAAGGTGGTAACGCTGCAAAAGATACTTTAGGTGCATCTTGGATGAGCAGCTTAAGTCTGCTGACGACCCATGCAAGCCCAACAGAGCGCCTGTTTACAACGAGCAACGCCACAAGCGCGGCTTCTGCTCTTTGCGCTCGGATGGCCGCACAATTAATGGCTCGGTACCCAGATCTATGGCCTGAGAGTATTCGGGGTTTGATTGTGCATTCTGCTAATTGGACCGACGCGATGAAACGTATGTTTCTTCCAGCTCGGGGTGAGCCTACCAAAGCACAAACAACGCAATTAGTAAGGCATTGTGGGTTTGGAGAGCCTAGCATCGACAGAGCCATGTGGAGTGCTGATAGCTCGTTGACGATAATTTGTCAGGAATTTTTGCAGCCATTTAAGCGGGAAAAGGGAGAAGAGCCCAAGCTGCGCGATATGAATTTGCATCGTTTGCCATGGCCATTAGCCGAATTAGAGGCTCTTGGAGAAACGCATGTCGAGATGAGGGTGACACTGTCTTATTTTATTGAGCCTAACCCGTCCGCCAGAGGTGTTACCTCTCGATACAGGTATGAATCACACGGCCTTCGTTTCGATGTGAAGCGGCCGACCGAAAGCGAGGACGCATTTCGCTTCCGGATAAATGCAGCAGCCAGAGATGATGAAGAGCGAATTGTTAGTAACGATACAGACGCTAACTGGTTAATAGGAAAGAAAAACAGACATAAAGGCTCATTGCATTCAGATATTTGGGTGGGCAGCGCGGCAGAGTTGGCGAGTCGGGGCGTTTTAGCTGTTTATCCTTCACTTGGTTGGTGGAAAACAAGGCCTGCACTTGAAAGATACGGTCAGCGGGTAAGGTACTCTCTGATTATTTCTATTCATGCGCCCGAAGTAGATGTGGATTTATACACGCCAATTGCGAACATGATTGGTGTCCCAGTCGTTATCGAATAATCTAAAAAAGTTGGTGGCATAACCGTATAAGTGATTCGCCACCGCTCCCCTAGTCACCTTGTAACATACTCAAATTTGGTCAATCATGGAGAGTAAAGGTTAGTCGAGAGTCACACTGCTAACTCGTTTTGAGGCATAAAATTTTTTAGAAAAGGCAGCGTATCGATGAGATCGCTACCTTTTAGTATGATTCATTATTACTCTCCCACAGGTCTATCGCTCTTTAAATCCTCTGTACAAAACAACACCGGATGCCACAATAAGCCCAAGGGTAAACAACATGACAAGAACTGCCAGTATTTTAATACTCATACTAGACCTCCAAAATGGCTCTTTACCTCGATTGACCTAACTAAGCCTTGATTTAGTTACAAAATCATAAGCGTCTTTTAGAAATTGCACTTGGCAGATAAAAAAATGGAAATAAAAATGTATAAACAACAGCATATAATGCACTATGCGGTTTTTTTGAGGCGTAATACTTACAATACCCCCAATAACCTATCATCGTAAAAGTAAACGAAACGGAGGCGGCCACGAGATAGTTTATCGATAGGGTTACATCTGACTCCTGAATCGCAAGCCAAGCAAAACCCAGCATACTACATGAGATAATTAAACACGGTAACGCATGGGCCCCAAATGCATTAAACCTATTTCGATTCATAAACCATTTTCCCTAATTTATATACGCCACATATGTCAATGAATCACAGTGTAATGATATTGAGCAAAATTTAGCTAGGAGAAAATGTCGTAACAAACTTGATTTTTAAACTAAATCATATTGAGATCCGCTATAAGTATACCGGAGTGCAGGCAGAACCAGAACTGAAGCAGCAAATCTCACTTGGCAATGTAATTAAGATGCGCCTATGGCAAGAGTGTCCTTATGTCGCAGCCTAAGGCTTCTGCCAGTTGATATGCCTTTTCGAGCGTGATGTTTACCTCTCCACGCTCTATTCGCCCCATATAACTGCGGTCTATCTCTGTTAGTAGCGCAATTTTTTCTTGGGAAATGCCTCGCCGTTTACGCTCTTCTCGTAATTTAGCCCCAAATTGGATTGCTAAGTCTTTCATTTTTCATCTCGTTAAAGAGAAAGACTATCCAAAGTTGCGGCTTATAATGCCACGGATTATAATCCGCATTTGTGCAAACAATGCTCTTATAATGCCTAGTTAGAGCACTAAACAACCTCTTGCGAGAACGTCATGTCTAAAGCCTCAATCAAAATATGCCCGACTTTGCATACCATTCTCCAAGACGAGAGCTTCAACAATTTTCAAATTAAAAGTTTACGCGACGCTTATCTTGCAGCTTCGACTAGCTGTATAACTGTCAGTAAAACTTACAATTTCATTTATCAACAGGTCCACAGACTCGTGAAAAAGGGGCTCTTAGATAAAAATGTGGACCCACAATCGAACGAAACGACTTATCAAAAGACAACGAATTTTTTCCAAGCGAATTTCATCCTGCAAAGCGCAAAAAAATCCGAAGCCGTAGAGGTAACACCTACAAATAGAGAAAAGCATAATACTATTAAACAATTAGAAGAGCGGCTCAAGCAGTCAGAAATCGATTTACTTACGAGCATAGGTGAGTCGGAAGAGTATATGCGCTTATACCAATCCTTTCCTGAAATGAAAGCTCATCTCGAATCACAGTATTTGTTGGCTCGTGAAACTAGCTCAAAACTGCTAGGTCAAATCAAAGCGATTAAATCAGCTATTACCCATCAACAAAAGTAACTCAATGCAACTTAGACAATGGCAATCTGAGTGCGTCAAACGCGCTCTAAGGCACTTTCATGGTGCTCACAAACATTTCCTTTGCTTAGCAACACCTGGTGCAGGCAAATCAATTATGGCCGCCGAAGTTGCTGCGAAACTATTTGAGGATGGTCTAATCGATTTTGTGTTGTGCTTCTCTCCATCAGTAAATATCTCTCAAGGGTTGAAACAGACATTTTCCAATCGTTTGGAGTGCCGATTTGATGGCGTGATAGGTTCAGTCGGTTGCTCTTATACTTATCAGGGGATGTTGGCCTTTAAAGAGGATTTCTGGCAATTACTGAGAAGGAATAGGGTTCTTGTTGTCTTTGATGAGATCCATCATTGTGCTGGGAGCTCTCTTGAAGATGCAAACGCATGGGGGGAAGAAATCCTACTCAACATACAGGCCCAAGCGCAGTACACTCTAGCGTTAACGGGCACGCCTTGGCGCTCAGACCAAGCACCGATTGCTTTATCTCGATACACAGATCCAGATAACCAAATTCAATGTGACTATGTGTATGGCCTTAAGGAAGCCGTTGCCGATGGTGTATGCCGTAGCCCTCACATTGTACTAATCGATAACGACAAAATTTCAGTTACAGACGAAGAAAACGAAACAAAGACTTATGGCTCTTTGGATGAGTTATTGAAACGTTCATCAATCTTATATCAGTCGATCATCGAGAATCATGAGGCGATTCATTATATCTTAGCGTTAGCAACAAACAAATTAAGAGCCATAAAACAGTCCAACCCTAATGCAGCCGGACTTATTGTCGCATCATCTGTATCACACGCAGCAGATATCTTTAACACACTCACAAAAGAGTTTAATGAGACAGCTCAGATAGTTACCTATAAAGAGGATGACCCATCTGCCAAGATAAATAAATTCAGAAACAGCACCACTAACTGGATCGTGAGTGTAGGTATGATAAGTGAGGGGACTGATATCCCTCGCCTGCAGGTTTGTTGCCACCTTAGTCGAGTAAAAACTGAGCTGTACTTTAGACAGGTTTTAGGTCGTATTTTACGCACTAATGATTCGCTTAATCAGCAAGCTTGGCTATACACCTTTGCTGAACCAAAACTTGTAGAATTTGCCAGTCGAATAGCAGAAGAAATACCTGATATTCCAGTGATATTTAGCGAGCCAATTGAGATAAAACTCAAGCAAGAGTTACCGGAGTTCCATGATATGGCAGTGAAAACGCTGCCACCGACTAACAGCAATATTTTCAATATTGGCAGACAATACCTCGATAAACAGACAAAATCTTATTCTGCAGAGATTTTCTTGGGAGAAAATTTTGGCACCTCAACATCACTATCATTCGAACTCTTAGGTGGCTTTAGAGAAAAAGTTGTCTCAACTTTTAACTCTCCGTTTTAAATTAAAATGTCAAATTATGGTGCCACCACTTTTCTCAGTATTTTAAGTTTTATGATGACGTCATAAAACTTAAAATGATTTAACAAGCTATATGAAGCACGTATGAATAACTATACTGACAACATTTAGCAGCCAGTCAGATAATTGATTTAAAGCGAATTACAAACTCTACTGGCTAGTATTGCTAGTCAATTCCATCTGCTCCATTTGCAAACAGCAACACATAATGCCAAATGGTTTACAATTTTGGTTAAAACATTTCCGATTCAGCAAATCTAACTTCTGGAAGTGCATCAAGTTTGGCTTCCGCCAGTATTCTATTTAATTCAATATCGTCGTTTTTGCTTTTATTCAAAATGTCTCTTGCTAACTTAACGCAAGCGGCTCGAACAAATGAAATACTCACTGACTCTCTACTGGAAGGAGAAATATTGCAGTATCCTGCGCTATCAAATATAACAGGTAGAATCTCCGTTAATACTTCAATATTATCAGGGGATAGATACTCTCGGCAGTACATCTGATTAGCTGTCCAAAGTAGTGCTGGTAAACCGACAATCCGATTTGACCCAATAAGGTAAACCAGTCTCAAAATCAATTTATCGATAGCAGGGGAAGCCTTCAGATTTCGCCATTCTAAAAGCGTGTAGGCTGCATATGCTAATTTATCCACATCTTCAGATTGAAATCCTTGTCTAATCAGTTTTTCTACCCGTCCGATAAATATTTCGTTTGCGGCAGCAAAGTAGGAAAAAGCTATCAAGACCTGCGACGTTTCAACTTCGGTATAAAAAGCAAATAATTTTTTGAAATTTTCTTCTGTCAATGCGCTTGAATACAAAGATGGAACAACAGATCGAGCCAATACTGCACCGATTAAGTCAGCGGTTTGTTCATTATCTTGTTTGGCAAAATTAAGTCTATCGCTATCATTTCTTTGTGGTCTCCAAGCAACCAGTTGTTCGAAATATTTGATAGCTTGCTCTTCAGATGGAAATTCCTTTACATCTTCAGCTAGAGCTGCATTTACTATATCTAACAGTAGATCCATATTAAGCAGTTTTGATTCTGTTGCGTCAAACAAATAACTCCTGACAAGAGCTTTCACACTCGAAGGGTTTTGTGAAGGCAACTCAAGCAGTACATGGTGGAGTAAACCCGTTTCAGGAATAGTTTGCTGACCGATATTGTCACCCCACACTTTCTCTATAATTTTATCAAGCTCCTTTGCCGTCAAAAAACTATTCTTAATTAAAGGAAAAAGGCGTATTAGGGCTGGTGCACTTTGAGTGGAGCATGGTGCTATGCAGTCTATTATTTCATCTACTCGACGATCTAAAACCGGATTTTTTTTCCTTTCTCCAGGGTTTCTGATCACTGGATTAACCCACCTAGTCCGCTCTTTAATGGTTAACTCAACTTGAAGTGGGAACGATAAGGCATCCACTAAGATGTCCTGTTGCTGTAATTCGGGAATACTCTTTAAAGCAAATTCGATCAAATGCTTAATTGAATCAAAAAGCCAGAAATGATGAAACTCAGGCTTCTTACCAAGAGATACTGCCATACGGAATAACTCCATGGCTTGCTCTGGCGTTGCACGCACTGATACACGAGCCAACACTTCGATAAAAATCCCCAAACGTTCTATAGCATAACTTTCAGATTTCTCTGTAAGCTTTACAGTCCAATAATTAATTGCCTGCTTGCACTGACTCAGTAAAAAAATTATGTCATCTTCAGGAAGGCATGCGATCTGAACTCTCGAAAATACTTTATTCAAAATATCAGACGTACCGCTATTTGCTGCACGGATAGCCAATGCAAAACGGTGAATATTATCAATATCCTCAAGCTCAGCGAGCCTAGATGCCTGTTCAACAAGAAAGCCAACATAATCCCATCGTAATGGCATACCTACAGTATTCGAAACCCCTTCCAACAGAAACAACGGGTGCAGTTCATTTCTAAAATTTATTGTGTAGCCATTATTTTTATAACGTCCAGGTTCAAATAATGGTTCAATCGCTTGTTGCTTTTGCTGTTCATTTAATGCCTTCGAAATTTTATCTCTAATATGCTCAATATGATCCCATGGATCACACTGAGAATCTCGATAGCTAAATGGGAAAACCTTAAACTCTTCATTAAATGAAGACGGATCTATACCACGCATTAACCTATGCGCCCATGCTAAGCGAGAAAGTACATGAATTGAATTACGGTCATTACGGTACTGTAGAAGAAGCTCCTTGTATGCCTCAGTCACTAGCCTTTCACCTTTATCAAAATGTCCAAGCTCGGCAAGTAGAGACGCCTTTCTTAATTTCCAGGTTGGGTTGGAATTGGTGATTTTCTCGACGCATTGTTCTAAGGTGGCGTAATCGAATCTATCTCGTGCCACGATGGCGTTATGGTATGCAAGCTCATTTACGCTTTCAGCCCAGTATTTTTCGCCTTTCTCCAGTAACGCATTCGTCGTTTGGGAAATCGATTCAGCTTCGGATGGGCTCATCCAGCGCGTATTTTTAAGCAGTAAAAGAGCTATTTCCAACTGCTGCTTTTTTGTCAATGTGCATGTTTGTTCAGTGTCGCACATGGTAAGTAGTTCTTTCGCTAACCAGGGTGGAACAGCTTCAAAGGTAACTTGGTAATGCCAAGATATTTCATACAATAGCTTTGCTTTACAGTTTGCGGTCATTGCAGACAAATTTTTTTCGCTTGGCAAAGGCTCTGATATTTGATGCCGCAACTTATCTCTCTGATAATTGGGAACAATCAACCACCCAGGGTAAGACAGTCTATCCTTCTCTAAAGATGGAAGCTGTTCTTCCAATAATTTGGCAGCATAATCAGGCTCCTTATAAATCCTTTTGCTATCTACACCAGTTTCCGTTTCACGACGCAAACTCGTTGGATACCACTCCCAAGTCTGCTTTGGCTTTAGATCTCTTAGTGCTTTAAAAAAAATATTTGTGGCTTCCAAATGCCTGATATCTTTATCATCAAAGTCAGCAACCAAGTCACCTAAGTCTATAGGTGCAACGTTAATTGATTCGAGGTATTTACGCTTAGCGGAGTTTAATCCTAAGGCTCCAACTAGGTAAATTCGTCTTGAATGATTTGCCAGATGATCTCGAACCCACCCAGTCCACTGCAGAAAGTTTGGATCATCGCCGGAGAAGCCCAATAAACACAATTCATTCTCAATAAATGCTTGCCGAGAGAAATTCACAAACGCCGCATGTTGTTGCGGGTATTTTCGGTAATCTTCTTGAGTGAAAATTAAGTCTTTGGTTACGTCGATAGTCCCATGCAACTTGACAATTCTAGGTGATCTTGCACAGGAAAGATCCTCCTGCTTAGACACAACACTATAAACTGGATGATGAACTTCAATTGACGCTCGTTCAATTAAAGTATCCCAGTTTGTCGTTAACACTTCTGACCAAGGTAATTCAAGTAATTCTCGATGTAGTGCACCAGGATTCCAACTAACATCATTAACTTCCTTTTTGATGAGATCGTAAAGTGCTTGCTGGCCGAAATATGCACAATACTCTTCCGCTAGGCGCAGAGGGTCAGTACTCCCTGACTGTAATTCTCCAGCAAGCGTTTTTGAAAAATCATTCCATAGTGGTAATTTTCTGGTGGCGTCTCCGGTAGATGCTGCACATCGACTAAAGCCTGCACCTACCATAACGGCTGCACCATGATAGGAACTATCTTGTTGCCAAAGCGCAGATGCAAATTTTTTTAATGCTGCATAATCGGGAAGAGAGGAAATATTCGTAACCATTAAAAACCCACCTAAAAACGCTTTTGAAATCAATCAAAATACTCTCGCAAGTACAGCCAGTCAAATACACAAAACATAGCAATGACAAAGCATCAAAAGCAATTTCATAAAATACGTACACCATGAGCTCAGCAGTCTCCAACCACAAATGATGAAAATAGCCTAACAGTGTATTTAAAAAATGGAGAACAACGAGGACATGATCATAAAATCTAAGACAAGCAAAACATTCCACTGTAGTTTACATGAGTCACTAGCTTACTCTGAGACAAAAGCATCTCATAAGTTGATCATGAAAGAAGTGTTCAGCTTTAGGCTTTAATGAAAAATTAAGGTAAAAAACACCAAAAATAGTACATCTAAAAAAGTATAATACTATTTTTTAATCTAACAAATTCAGATACTAAAATATTTTAGTACGATTCAAGAGGTACTTAAGTGTAGTCTGACATTTCATTTTGAGATCCCTATTTATAGGTTGTGCATTAATTTCAAATGTTACCGATTTATAAAAAATGAATATCGTATACGGCCGAATTATTCCTTCGCTTTTTTCAGATAATCCTCAAAATTCTTCGTTATGAAACCAGAAAATGAAATTTAGAAAGTATTCCTAAAATTTCTAGTGCATAGCATGCCGATCATTCCTGCCGCTAATAAGTAGACAAGGTTAATATTCCATCAAATTTGAACGAATCTCTGCTTTGCCTTAGTTGCAGACATTCGATTTTTCGAGAGGCTAAATAACTGTTCCAATTAGTAGGATCACTTGCAGGTGGCAACTCAATGCGGTTTGCGCGATTAGATCAGTCGCCAAACACAACCCAAAACACCAACCGCATTGAGCATGAACAAATTACCATTTTTTACGCCGTAGGCGCTGCACCGCCTGAAAAAAATAGTGCAGTGGAACCCAAACAGGCCGTTGGCACGCAGAGCAAATGCAATTTTGCTGCTGGCAAAAGGCAAATCCAAAACAGAAATCGCTGAGCTGTTCAGGCCGCCATATCGAGCGTAAATCGTTGGATAAATTGGTATCTAACGGATGATATTGACGGTTTGCAGGCTGACTTGCCGGGCAGCAAAGTACGATTTGAACCAGAGTTCATCGGCAAATTACTGCGTTTTATGGTCGGATTCAGACCGCAGGAATTTGGCTACCAGCGTTCACGCTGGAGCAATGAACTGCTAAGCATCGTGCTGCGGGAAGCGCTGAATATTGTGCTCCACAGCTCGACAATCCGGCGTTGGTTACCTAAGCACGGCATCGTCTGGCGACGTGCGGCACCGACGTTATGCATCAAAGACCCAGATAAAGAAGCGAAATTAGCAGCGATAAAACAAGCACTTGCGAACTGCGATAGCAGCAATCCGGTGTTTTATGAAGATGAAGTCGATATCCACTTGAAACCTAAAATCGGTTCAGATTGGGGCTTGCGCGGACATCAACGCAAAGTGGTCACGCCAGGTCAGAACAAGAAATATTTTTTAGCTGCCGCGCTGCAAGCAAAGACGGGCCAGGTGACGTAGGTCGGTTCTGCTTCAACGAGTACGGTGCTTTTTATCGAGCTACTAAGAATGCTGCGCAAACGCTACCGCAGTGCCAAAACTATCACGCTGATAGTCGATAACTACATCATTCATAAGAGTAGAAAGGCGCAGCGCTGGCTGGAGAACAACCCGAAGTTCAAACTGTTATTCCTGCCGGTATACAGCCCGTGGCATAACAAAATCGAGCTGCTGTGGCACTCACTGCATGAAACGGTCACACGCAACCATAGCTGTAAGTCGATGGAGGAACTGATGGAACGGGTTGAACACTTTATGGACACCACATCACCGTTTCCGGGTAACGGACATGGGATCAAACGGGTGTAACATTAGGAGGAGCAGTTATTTAGATTTCATTCGCGATGTGTCAATGAAGCTACACTTTTTTAGTTTGAGGCGTGTTATTTATTGTTTTTTATATTATAAATATCAACTTGGGTTACGTTTAAATACTCTAATTTTGCTGATATCGGTCACGCCAGCAAATAGGATTATTGATCGATGGAACAGGCAGAATCAATCTTGAAACAAACATCACAACCTCTTTTAGTTGTCGGCGTCGCCGCGTCTGCTGGCGGCTTAGAAGCGCTCAGCTTGTTCTTACGCAAACTCCCAATACACGCAAATTTGTGTGTAGTGATTGCTCAGCATCTATCACCCGATCATGAAAGTATGCTGGCGAAACTCCTCTCACGCGAGAGTTTGCTTAAAGTAGAAACCGCTGCCGATGGTATGATGCTTGGCGCTGGAAAAGCCTATGTGATACCGCCAGCCGTGAATGCCGTCGTGCATGATATGAAAATTTGTTTAACCGCCGCTGATCAGTTTGGTGTACCAAAACCATCGGCCAACGAACTGTTCGTATCACTCGCTGATCAATTCGCTGAACGAGCGTGCGCGGTTGTTTTGTCAGGGACGGGCAGTGATGGTGCGCGGGGTTGTCGAGAAATCAAAGCTCACGGCGGATTTACTTTTGCTCAGTCACCCTCCCAAGCCAAATATGATGGCATGCCTTTAGCCGCCATCGATACCGCGTGTATTGATCGGGTACTGCCCGCTGAAGAAATTGGCAAAGAATTAGTGCGTTTAGCTGAATTTAAAGATTTATCCGCCGACCGCTTCAAAAAACCTATTCACAAAGATTCCCTCAGTCGAATTTTACAACTAGTGTTCGAAGAAACTGGCGTTGATTTCAGTAATTACAAAGACAACACGCTGCATCGACGGATCGATCGTCGGCTGATTGCCACAGACACTTCGAGCTGGATGGAATATGAAAAATATCTGTCGGAAAATTTGGAGGAAGTACAAAAACTTTATCAAGATTTACTGATTTCGGTAACCGCTTTTTTTCGCGATGCGTCCGCCTTTACAGAGCTAGAATTAGCACTTCGGCAAATCATTCAGCGTAAAAGTAAAGGCGATGAAATCCGTGTATGGGTGGCCGGCTGTGCAACTGGTGAAGAAGCCTACTCAATTGCGATGATTTTATACGATTTGTTAGATGGTCAAATTTTTGATTATCGGTTGCAAGTCTTTGCCACAGACATCGATTTAAAGGCACTTGCCATTGCACGCAAAGGTAGATATGACGCAACGTCCCTCAAAGGTTTAAAACCAAATCTGATTAAACGCCATTTCAATGCAGTAAATGATGGCTTTCAAATAAGCAAACATCTGCGGGAATTTGTGGTGTTCGCCAAACAAAATTTAGTCGGTGACCCTGCATTTTTACGTTTAGATTTAGTTAGTTGTCGTAATGTGCTGATTTACATGAAAGCGGAGCTGCAAAAACAAATCCAAGCCACGTTTCACTATGGGTTAAATCCTGGCGGATTTTTGTTTTTAGGTCGTTCCGAATCGCTTCCTGGCAGTGAATTATTCGAGTCTAAAATAGCGGACTGTCGGCTTTTTGTGCGCAAAGAAGGGAATAATCATGATATCTATCGTCGCTACAAATTAATCAACCGCAGTATATCGACTAAAACCGCAACGGCTCCCAAATCCATATCAGTGCTTGATAACGTCGACGATAAAATCATTCGCGCAGTTGCACGGTATGTCACACAAAAGGCCTTTGTGATCGACGAGGTCATGGATATTCGTTTTATCTACGGTGATTTGACGGAGATCACACAACTCAGGAAAGGCCGTACCAGTCTTAATTTGCAGGATATCATTCACCCTCATTTACAACTTGAAATCAAAGGGCTGATTTTTAAGGCGAAAAAAGAAGGTATCGCTCAGCATTCTCGGGCAATTTCACATCAATCGCATTATTTGTACTTCGACGTACTACCTCTTGCCGATGAGTATGACAAAACTCCAATCTATTTAGTGCGTTATGAAGTAAGTGCAACCGCCCCTGTGAATATCAGTCCAGAAGCGCAGGGTGAACAAAACAGCAAACTGTTGCAGCTACAGCATGAATTGTCTGCCATGCGCGAACATCTGCAGACGGTGATTGAAGAATTAGAAACTTCAAATGAAGAGTTACAGGCGGTTAACGAGGAGCTGCAGTCTGCCAATGAAGAGTTGCAATCTACCAACGAGGAATTAGAAACTTCAAATGAAGAGTTGCAATCAACCAATGAAGAATTAACGACAGTTAATGAAGAGATCCAAGTCAAAAGTAACGAAATCCAAGCACTAAACAGTGATTTGCAGAATTTACAGCAAAGCTTGCCTCACCCACTGTTGGTGCTAGATAAAGAATTACGGCTTGTGCATTTTAATGAAGCGGCTAAAAAAATCATCGATGTTTCAGAGCAGCATCTTGGCGAATTGATTGAACTTATCCCGCAGAAATTCCCGTTACCTGATATTCGATTGTTGCTGAATCGAACCAGCCAGCATGGCGAGACTATCCAGCAACAACTCAAAAGTGAAGAACACAGCTATCTATTGACTGTCACCAATTACCGGCATACCAAAGGCTATGGCAATGGTGCCATTTTGTTGTTTTGGGAAAATACCGAGCTCGTTGATTTGTACCAATCCCTTCAACAAATGGTCATCAACAACAATTTACAAGCCAGAGCCATTGAAGCGGCCGAGCAAGGCATTTTAATCGTCGATGCTCAAAAAGAAGACATGCCAATTCTTTATGTGAACAAAGCTTTTTCTGAAATGACTGGCTATGCGCCTGAGGAAGTATTTGGCCAAAATTGTCGATTTTTGCAAGGGCCAGATACTGATCCTTTGGCAAGGCTGGGGATACGAGCCGCGATCCAGCAGCAGCGTTACAAGTGCTTATTGAAAAACTATCGCAAAGACGGTAGCAGTTTTTGGAATCGCTTAAGTATTGCGCCAGTGTTCGAGTCGGGGAAATTAACGCATTACATTGGGATCCAAAGTGATGTTACTGATACGATCAATTCGCAAAGCGAAGCTTTATTGGCACAAACGGTGTTTGGTAATACCTCTGAAAAGATTGCGATTTTTAATCAACAACAAATGCTGACATATGCCAACAAAGCGCTGCAAAGTATACTTTCTCCTGACCGATTGTTGACGACCATCCATTACACTCATCTGTTTAATCTGATGAATGAACAACGCTTTGATCACGGCTGGCAGGAAATTATTCAAAGCGACAATTGGCAAGGCGAACTGTTACTTTCAACTGGCGACCTCGCGACGCCGCATTATGTGTCGGTGAGCAAAGTGATTGATCCTTCTGATCAATCTTTACGATTGGTATTACTGGCCACAGACATTGGCGAATTAAAGGCACGAGAGCAGCGACTCCATAAATTAGCCTTTTATGATGATTTAACCCGACTGGGTAATCGACTTTATCTAAATCAACGACTGCAGGAAACCGTTAGCCGCCATCAGCGTAAAGGAGCGCGTTTTGGCTTGCTGTTTTTAGATTTAGATAACTTTAAACGCATCAACGACTCTTTGGGACATGCGTTCGGTGACAATATTTTGCAACATTTTGCCGATGTGCTGCGCAAACTCAGTCGTGAAAGTGACTTCTGCGCTCGGATCAGCGGTGATGAGTTTGTGGTGCTGATTGATGAGATTGAGCAACCACAACAAGCCCAGCACTTTGCAGCACGAATTATAGAGGCGTTGAAAAAACCAATCAAAGTGTCACAAGAACGTTTATTCGTCAGCGCTAGTATTGGGATTGCCATATATCCGGATGATGGCAAAGAAGCTGATTTGTTATTGAGAAATGCCGATATTGCGATGTATCGGGCCAAACAATCAGGAAAAAATCAGTTCCAATTTGTCGACGCCGATCGTTCGGATGAACTTCGCCAACAACTGAAATTGGAGGGAGATTTACGCCGAGCATTTTACGATGATGAAGACATCGGTTTGGTCTTACATTATCAACCCTACTATAGCAATACGTCCCCTCCCAAACTTATAGGTGCTGAAGCCCTTGTGCGTTGTCATCATCCCCAGCTTGGTGATTTAACGCCTAAACAAATTCTGCCAGCAGTGAAGTCGGCAAATCTTGTCGAGGCCTTTGATCTGTGGGTCATGAAGCAAATCCTACAACAGCGGCAAATATGGGCTGAGCAATTTCAAAACTTTAAACACTTTCAACTCTCAATCAACTTGCATGCGCAGCATTTACAAACGCTTTGTCATCCCTCGAACTTACTGGGCAGTTTACTGAGCAGCATGACTGATTTATCGTGGCTCACCATCGAAGTGACTGAGGATGCCTTAATTTCCCAGAGTTCAAACGTGAAAAAATCGCTGAAAATGTTGGTTGATTTGGGAGTGAAAGTCGCGATTGACGATTTTGGCGTGGGTTATTCAAACTTCTTGTATCTGACGGAGTTGAACGCGATTAGTACAGTGAAACTCGATCGAACCTTGCTCAAACGTATTGAACAGGACGAGATGAAACGCCATAAAATTGAAGCTTTGGTCAAGATGCTCAAACAGTTTGGATTTGAAACTGTGGCTGAAGGCATTGAAACCTCTGCACATTTTAAAGCAATTACCGGCTTAAAACTGGATGTGTTGCAGGGATTTTTCCTGAATAAACCGATGATGGCATCTATGCTGGCTAAAACCTTTGAAACAAACACTCAAAATTAAATCAAGGTACTGAGTGAGCAGGGATACATTCCAAGTACATTTAAGAAAACTGGGCTAGGGATAGACTTACCTCATCACTGAAAGCGGACCATCATAGACCGAAGTTTTCTGATATTTTTTACCAATAGGCCAGTTACTCAGCTGTCTTAACTATGCCCCTCCACTTCCTTTATGTCGTTATTAAACAGCATTAAATGCCAAATCGTTCATTAAATAGACAAATATCTGATAAATTTGGTAATTGTCGAAAACTCATCTCGAATTCATTCTATTCAGATATAATTTGTTACATTTTCAATCGTACAGAGACTGCGATGTTCAACAAAAAAATCAAACAGGAAAACGAAAGACTGAGTACAGCTTTGTCAGAGGCTACCTCGGTGATTGCCGCAATCAGAGGCAGTGTTGCATTTATACAATTCTCCCCTGATGGTCATATTCAGGATGCAAACGATTTATTTCTGCACACTGTTGGGTATTCACTATCGGAAATTGTTGGCAAGCATCACTCCATTTTTTGTGATCCCAAATATTCCGCAAGCTATGAGTACAAGAACTTTTGGTCTGAGCTTGCCTCAGGCAAAGCGAAGCATGGCTCATTCAAAAGAAAAACAAAGCTTGGAAAATCTATTTGGTTAGAGGCGACTTATTTTCCCGTGCATAGTGGTGTAGGGAAAGTATCAAGCGTGATCAAAATTGCCTCAGACGTAACTGAGCAGACATTAAAGTTAACGGACCAAAACGCGATATATCACGCACTAGATAAAGCTATGGCTATTATTGAATTCACTCCTAGTGGTGAGATCGTTAATGCAAATAAAAACTTCCTTCAAGCTATGGGATATCAACTGTCGGAAATCATAGGCAGACATCATAAGATGTTTTGTGATGACAGTTTTTATAGAGAAAATCCAGAGTTCTGGAAAGACCTGGCTGTGGGTAAACTCAGCTCTGGTAAGTTTAAGAGATATGATGCCAGAGGTAATGATATATGGTTAGAGGCGAGTTATAACCCTGTAAAAGATAATGACGGCAAAGTCATCAAAGTTATCAAATTTGCAACTGCAATTACAGATCGAGTTATGCAGGCAATGAGGACAAAACAAGCTGCTCAGGTTGCTCACGAAATAGCGCTTCAAACCTTTAATATCGCTGAACAAGGGAAGAATCATATTGAATCCTCTTTAGATTTAGCAAGCGAGATATCCGAAACAGTTTTAACTACTAATCAAGTTATTCAACGATTAAGTGACCAAGCAAAAGAAATCTCTAGTATGGTCAATATCATTCGTAGCGTAGCAGAGCAGACCAACTTGCTTGCTCTAAATGCAGCTATCGAAGCAGCTCGTGCTGGCGAGGCTGGACGTGGATTTGCTGTTGTCGCAGATGAAGTCCGATCGCTGGCTTCAAGAACAAGCTCAGCGACTGATGAGATATCAAGTGTTGTTGCAAGAAATCTGGAAGTAACTAGTCAGGTTATGCAAGCCATTAATGCTATCGATGGGCTCAGCGGTCAAAATGGTGAGAAAATTGCTCTCCTTTCCAGCATAATTTTGGATATAGAAAAAGGTGCACAAGAGGTTGTACAGTCTGTGTCTGCGATCCATTGAGTAAGTAAAGTGTAGTGCCACACTGAAATTGGCCCCCTGATTAGAGGATACGCTCTGGGTTCACGAAAAATCGAATGTCCGCAAATAAGGCAAAGCAGAGATCCAGATTGTTCTAAATTCTTTTTGAAAGCGGCAAAATAATTCAATTTTGCCGCGTTAATTTCCTGTCAATCTACCTAATTGCTGAAGCCAAATTCACTAAGCACTTGCCTACAAGATTGAAGTGCCAAACGCTCGTAACGTAGCTTCCTCAATTCTTCACGAATATAGCTTTCCTTATGAGGTGATAACTCCAATATAATTTGCAGGCCATTTTCTCTGCCGGCCAGCATGGCCTCTTGGTCAATCAGCTGCTCTAGCTTTTGAGTGATGATGGCGTTCGATTCAAGCGTTGATGGTGGGATTTCTGGCGCAGCTTGCCGTTGGCCCTGCTGAGCACTATCTGTAGGGATCGAAAATAGCAACGGCGCTGTTCCTGGTTGACGGGTGACAACTATTTTACCCTCATCAGCCAAACTCAAACTAACCCGATGAAAAACCTGCTTTAGATTTTTACGGTTGTACTCCTGCAATTCAGCATGCTTCGCAAACAACTCCATTAATTGAGTGCCGGTCTTGGCCTGGCCATCTGCCAGCGTCGTTTGGATAAAATTGACTACTTCCTTTTTTTCAGTTTGTTTCATAGTTTTCGCCTCAGATATCTAAGTTTTCTGATGCCTCAAGAGCATCCTGGACGTCAATTCCCAAGTACCGCACCGTACTTTCGATTTTCTTGTGACCAAGCAACAGCTGAATTGCCCGGATATTTTTATCGCGTTTGTAGAGGATGGATACTTTGGTTCTGCGCATGGAGTGCGTGCCATAGAGACTTGAGTCTAGTCCGATCGACTCGACCCACTTATGGACAATCCGGTCATAAGCACGGGTCGTCAAGTGAGGAATACTGTGCTTTCTCGATGGAAATAGAAAATCATCGAACTTCAACGTCTTTGATTCGACCCAGGCTTTGACGGTCTTACGTGTCTGAGGTGTGAGCTCGAACTGGACTGGTGTGCCAGTCTTGTGCTGCACAATACTGGTTCTGGCCAATACCTCCCCTGATCGCATCACATCAGACACCTTAAGCGATACCAAATCGCAGCCGCGTAACTTGGAATCTATCGCTAAATTCAGTAACGCCAATTCACGAGTGTTCTTTGCAATTTCGAGCCTGGTTCGAATAGCCCAGATCTCTTGCTGTTTCAATGGAGCCTTCTGACCGATGATCCGGCCCTTATTCCATGCAACACGTTTTTCCATGATGACCTCCCGATTTTTTGAGAAACCATAGGGTGAAGTCACTTGGTATAGATGCAAAGCTCTCGAAAATAAAGCTCAAAAGACACACAAAATGAGGAGGGCTTTTTCAGTAAATTCTGCTCTGCATCCGTAAGCGGACGTCCGTTGTGAAAAACTGAAATGTCTGCAATTGGCACAGAGCCGTCATTCGGCTCTGAAACGTTTTTGTCCAGAAACGTGTTTGAATGGGGCCAATCAATCTGTGGATGCTCAAGACAACCAGTATGATACTTTATTACTCAGTTGTAGCGTGACTCAGATTTTGTAGTAGGAATTAGTATGAATCTTTATTTCTGGGTGAGTATCATTTAGAACAGTACAAACAGGGTTACTTGACTGCTTAGTATGAAACTTTATTCCTCTCCTACACCGTCTCAGATGCGATCAGATCCTGTGAATACCACGCAGAAA
>NZ_AKZL01000006.1:0-95165 GCF_000282755.1 Shewanella sp. POL2 | reverse complement strand
GATTTATCCCCTTGCTACCTGGCTGCTAAGTCGTTTGCTATCTCGCCGTTTTGAGCTAGAGCGGGACGAGCAAATTCGCCTGCAAGATGATTTTTTATTCCGCAGCCAATTCAACGTCGGTAACATTGGGATTGCCATAACTGGCGTCGATCAAAAGTGGATCAAGGTGAATCCAAGGTTATGCCAGATGCTTAAATACTCAGAGGATGAGTTGCTGCATATGACTTGGAAGCAGCTCACTCACCCCGATGATGTTGAAGCTGATCTATTAAAGTTTGAGCTAATGCTTGAAGGCAAAATCGATAATTACGAATTAGATAAACGCTTTATTGCCAAGGATAACTCGATTGTTTACACCCATATGACAGTGGCCTGTAAGCGCGCAAATCATCAGGTATTATTAGTGATTGCAGGCTTTTTGGATGTCACGGCGCAAACATTAGCTGACATGGAGGTGCTCGCCAGTCGTGAGCAACTTGAGTTGGTATTGAGCAGTAGCGATCTTGGGGTATGGGACTGGGATATTCGTAATGACCATATCGAGCGAAATGCCCGAAGCGCCGATATTTTAGGCTGCGATATCGATATGCTCAATGCCAATAGTCGCCAATGGATGGACTCGATAGTGGCTGAGGATAGGCCCAAAGTATTGCATTCTATCGAGGCCCATATTCGTGGCGAAACGCCGCAACATAAGATGGAATATCGCTTAAAAACCCTTAACCGCGACATCCGCTGGATTTTAGATACCGGTAAAGTGGTGAGCCGTGATGCCGATAACAATGCGCTCAGAATGTGCGGTACTTATACCGATATCACCGATGCTAAGTTGATTGAAGAGTCTTTAAAACTCTCTGCGTTAGTTTATAACAATAGCTCCGAAGCCATGAGTGTACTCGATGAAAACGGAGTGATTATTACCGTAAACGCCGCATTTACCGATATCACTGGCTATAGCGAGTCTGAAATTCGTGGACAGCATATTCGTATGATGTATTGCGACCTTAATGGTCACGATTTTTATCAGCGCATGAATAATGACATTCGCGAAAAGGGCGAGTGGCAGGGGGAAATGCGCCAACGGCGTAAGAATAATGAAGAGTATGTCATTTGGCTAACCATTAATACGATTAATAATGCCGAGGGTTTGCCTTATCGTCGTGTTGCGCTTTTTTCTGATATTACCGATAAAAAACAAAGTGAACATTTAATCTGGAAACAAGCCAACTACGATACCTTGACTGGCCTGCCTAATCGACGCATGTTGCTCGAATATTTAAGTGCCGAAATCAAGAATGCCGACCGTAATCGCAATCACTTTGCGCTGATGTTCCTCGATCTCGATTACTTTAAAGAGGTTAACGATACCTTAGGTCACGCCATGGGGGATCAATTACTGATCGAAACCGCCAGTCGCTTAAAATCCTGTGTGCGGGATGCCGATGTGGTGGCGCGACTTGGCGGTGATGAGTTTACCGTAGTATTAAGTGCTATGGCTGATCATAAGGGGATTGAACGAGTTGCCGAACATATTTTAAGGCGTATTGCCGAGCCCTATCTGCTAGGTGAAGAAACTGCTTATATTAGCGCCAGTATTGGTATCACGCTTTACCCCGATGATTCGACCAGTATTGAAGGTTTACTTAAACATGCGGATCAGGCTATGTATGCGGCAAAAGATCAAGGCCGCAACCGTTTTAACTATTTCACCCCTTCGATGCAGGAATACGCTAAGTACCGCATGCGATTAATTCACGATCTCCGTCAAGCCGTGCTGAATAAAGAATTTGAACTGCATTATCAACCGATAGTAGCGATGGCGACTGGTGAAGTGGCTAAGGCAGAAGCCTTATTGCGCTGGTTCCATCCTGAGCGCGGCTCTGTATCGCCAGCAGAATTTATTCCCGTTGCTGAAGATACTGGGCTGATTGTTGAAATCGGTAACTGGGTATTTGAACAAGCAGCACGCCAAAGCGCCCAGTGGCGCAAGACGTTGGGCGTGGAAATTCAGATCAGTGTTAACAAATCGCCTATACAGTTCCGTGACGAGGGCACACTGTTACACAGTTGGCTTGAATTACTGCAGCAGTTAGATGTCACTGGTACTGGCGTTTGTGTGGAAATTACCGAGGGGCTATTGCTTGATGCTAGCATGGGCGTGACCGAAAAATTGTTAGCCTATCGGGATGCGGGCGTGCAAGTTTCCTTAGACGACTTTGGTACCGGGTATTCATCACTGGCCTATTTGAAGAAATTCGATATCGACTATTTGAAAATAGATCAATCATTTACCCGTCATATTGATACGGATGAAAATGACCACACCCTGTGTGAAGCCATTATTGTGATGGCCCATAAATTGGGCATGAAAGTCATCGCCGAAGGGGTTGAAACCGAGGCGCAGCGGCAGGTGTTGCTCAATGCAGGCTGCGACTATGGCCAAGGTTATTTATTCTCTAAACCCGTCAGTGCCAGTGAGTTTGCCAGCAAGTATTTGCTGACATAAACACCTAGGCGAGAAAGGTTTATCAGGCGTGCGACGTTTTGCCTATAAATCCGCCGCGAATTTTGCTAGACTCCGCGGCCCCATTTAAGGGCATGATGCAGAAAATTAATAATGTTGAAGAGTACAACAAGTCATCTCTTCGATTCGTCTCTTTTTTGCTGCGCATTGAGCAATTCCACCGACTAACACCTAAGAGTTCCTATGAAATTTGACACACTCGGCTTATCTTCACCTATTTTGAATGCGATAACTGAGTGTGGCTATCAGCAACTCACTCAAGTGCAACAACAGGTTATTCCTCTCGCCTTAACGGGGAAGGATATTATGGCCTGTGCTCAGACTGGAACAGGTAAAACCGCTTCCTTCGCCTTGCCCGTGCTTGAGCAACTTGCTGCCCAGCCTGTCGATAAACCCTTGCTGCGCGCCTTAGTGATGACGCCAACCCGTGAGTTGGCAATTCAAGTTTGTGCGAATATTCAAAAATATAGCCAGTTTTTGCCCCTTAAAACCTTAGCGGTTTATGGCGGTGCGAATATGAATCCGCAGCGTAAAGGCGTCGAGCAGGGCGTCGATATCCTCGTCGCAACGCCAGGGCGACTATTCGATATTATTGGCCAGTTCAATTTAGACCTGTCCAGTGTAACGACCTTAGTGATCGACGAAGCGGATCGTATGCTCGATTTAGGCTTTGTACGCGACATTGAAAAGGTGAAGCGCCTTATTGCCCCAGTACATCAAACGATGTTGTTTTCAGCCACCTATAGCGATGCGGTGAAGCAACTCTCCCATAAGATGCTCAATCAACCTGAATGGGTTAATGTTGCCGAAAATACCACGGCATCGACTGTAGAGCAGTTAGTGTATCGGGTCGATAAACGTCGCAAAGCAGAGTTATTATCTGAGCTGGTGGGGCGCAATAATTGGCGCCAAGTGTTGGTGTTCGCCAGTACTAAGGAATGCGCTGAGCATTTATTGCAGGAGTTAACACTCGATGGGATCAGCGCGGGCGTGTTTCATGGGGATAAAACCCAAGGGGCGCGTAATCGTGTGCTCGATGATTTTAAAGCCGGAAAACTGCGCGTGTTGGTGGCAACCGATGTGGCGGCCCGCGGGCTTGATATTCAGGCGCTGCCCTTAGTGATAAACCTAGAGTTGCCTTTCCTCGCGGAAGATTATGTCCATCGTATTGGCCGCACTGGCCGTGCGGGCCTGTCAGGTCGAGCGATTTCATTTGTCAGCCCAGCAGATGATGAAATGCTCGCAGAAATTGAAGCTTTAATTGGCCAGCAACTCCCTGTCACCGTGCAGCCTGGTTACGAGGAGGGCACGCCACTGCCTGCACGTTACCGCGATGCTCCCGCGGCAACCACTAAAACTAAATGGAGTTATAAAGCTCCAAAAGATCGCACTATTGGCAAAGTCAGTGCTGCTGGAAAGTCGAGTGAGAGCCAAGCTAGAGCAAGAAAATCTCCTACCCGCGAGGGTAAGTATTCAAAAGATAAGGCGAAATTTAGCCCATTTCAAACTCAGCGTTCTGGTGGTAAGCCGCAGGGCGGCAATAAAGTAAAATAGTGCAATACGCAGCGCGCCCAAGGCGCGCTTTTTGTTGAGCTTTAACTAGAATATCCCTACACTCGAATGCCCCTAAACGTTGCCCGTTACCCTGCGAGTGTTGTCCATGATCGTCAAAGCTATTCCCACCAATATCATCACAGGTTTTTTAGGTGTCGGTAAAACAACGCTTATAAAACAACTTTTGAAGACTAAACCTGAGGGCGAAACTTGGGCGATATTAGTCAATGAATTTGGTGAAGTCGGTATCGATGCGGGCCTCTTAGAGGTAAACAACAGTGGGGTGCAGATTCGTGAAGTTGCTGGGGGCTGCATGTGCTGCGCGGCGGGCGTACCCACGCAAGTGGCAATCAATCAACTGATTGCTCGTGCTAAGCCTGATCGCTTGCTGATTGAACCTACGGGACTTGGGCATCCTAATGAAATTATTAAAGTCCTCAGTGCGCCCCATTATCAACATGTTATCCGCCTTCAAAGCACTTTATGCCTAATCGATGCCCGTAAATTAATGGATGAACGCTACCGCGGACATGATAATTTTGTGCAGCAGTTGCAAGTAGCCGATGTGATCGTTGCGACCAAAACCGATTTATATCCTGAGTTTGAGGCATTGCAGGGCAGGCAATTAGCTCAGGAATTAACTGATTATCTCAATGCTTTACAACTTGATGATACGCCAGTGGTGGAGCATAGTTCGCCTCAAGGCTTATCGGCTCAATTACTTGAGCTCCTTAAGCAACCACACCGTGATTTACCTAAACCGGCCAGTAACCTAGCCGTTAGCATTAACGCATTGAGCCAATCTCGGAGTGTGTTGCGTAACACTGCCGACACTTTGGGTTTGCAGGGGCTGTTTACCGAGGAGGCAAGCGAGCAGGTCTACCAGTTTGATGCGCGTGGCATAGTACGTAAGCAAAATCAGGGGGAGGGCTGTTTTAGCTGCGGCTGGGTATTTGAACCTATGCAAGAGTTTGATTTTGATAAATTAATGCAACTTATTACCCTCCAGACCCAAACAAATCCTACTTTACTGCGGTTAAAGGCTGTAATGATTACCAGCGATGGTATTGCGGGGATCAATTGGAGCAGTGGGGATATGACTGTCACTGAACTTGATGATTGTGTTGATTCTCGGCTCGAAATGATTGCAACCCAAGAGCTGGATTGGGACCACATTGAACTGGCCTTAATGGAATGTTTAGCTGGTTAATTGAAGGGGATTAATCGGTGAGCATTGAGGTGGGAATGGTAACGCCACGTTTTTTTGCCAGTGTAGCCAATTCGCCTGTCTCAACCATATGTTGCATAAATAGATCGAAACGTTGTTGAAGTGGTTGAAATTTTACGTCTTTTGGAAAGGCCATAAAGCCATCTTGGATATCAATTCTTGGCATTATAGGGGTGATTGCCTGTGGAATTTTGATTTGCGCGAGCATTGCTTGAGTATTGCGTATGTTGGTGGCAAGCAAATCGAGATCGCCACGGGATAAGCGTTCAATACCACTTTTGAGATCTGCAAATTCATTAATTGTGAGCGTTTTGGTGCGTTCGTTAAACAAATAGCCGTAACTCCAGCCTTGCATTTTGCCAATTCTTAATCCATGGATACTGGCATAACTACCATCCCAAGGCGTGGGGTGATTGACTCTGGCGTAAAAAACGATTTCATCGCGATAAAAGGGTTGGGCCGAGAAGGCTAAGTGCTTTTGCCGTTCTTCCGAAAAATAGGGGCCAATTAAAATATCTGCTTGGCCGCGCTCGACCATAGATTGCGCTCGGCGCCAAGGCGCTATTTGATAATGAATGGTCACTTTTTGTTGCTGGGCAAAACGGTTGAGTATATCTACCCCTAAGCCGATGTATTCGCCGTTCGGTTTTTGTTCAAAAATTTGGCTAAAACGAGTCCCTACAGCAAAGAGCTCCTCTGCTTTTATAGGGGCGACTAAGCAAATGAGGGTGAGCAAAACTAACCTTCGCAAGGTGTTCTTTAATGCCATTTCATTCCTGTGATGGTTGCTTCATTCCAAGTGGAATGTGGTGCAAGTAAGGGGAGTTTGTTAAATAAATCGTTACGTACTTTGAATATCAGCAAATTGTACACTGATTTAGATTCCTATCTGCACGTACCTGTCATCAATGCGGATAACCGTGCCTCAATAACCGGAAGATAACTAAATAAAAAGATTGGTAATTTTATAATATAAATCCTTAACCATATTTGTTTCAAATTGTATCCTTTGTGGTTGGTGTGATGGCGGAAGACTTATATTATTCAGGCAAGCTCAAGCAAACTGGGTTATGCTGCGCCGCCAATGCGTATTTTGATAAAAAGAGAGCCCATGAAGTTACAGCAAATTGATAAATCCCTTTATCGTAGCAATATGAACCTGTTTATGGTGGCCTTAGTGTTGGCCTTGATCGTTTGCTCCCTTGGCTTTGGGGCTGGATTAATTGCGCTCTTTGGCGTTGAGGCTTTACCCGGTGAGCCTACAGGAAATTTCCACTGGAATTTACTCGGGGTTATTTTGGCGGTATTACTTTGTAGTGCCATTGTCTATCAGTTAAAAACTCAGCCCTTTTTTAAAGAGATTTATTATGTGTGGCAGTTAAAGCAACTGCAAAATCGCATTTATCGCAAGCTGGCTAAAGTCAAAGCAGCTGCGGCGGACAATGATGTAAATGCGTTGATTATATTGCTATTTTACTTCACCAGTTTACGCCAGGTGTATTTGCTGGATGATAATACCTTGACCTTATCAGCGGTTGATAAGGAGCTTGCACAGTTACAGGCACAATGCGACGTTTTAGGATTAGCGCTATCGGCTGAACAATTTGAGGTCGAACTGTTAGCGGGTTTTTAATTCTAGATTTAATGATTTAGTCGCGTATCAAGACCGTTAAATAAAAAGTGAGTGCATGCACACTCACTTTTTAATTGGAATCGATTAGCGGCTTCGATAACGCGGTTAAGGTATTAGTTCGCTGCCTGCTGCGCACGTTGCAGCGTCAGTAACCACTTACCATAGAAATAAATACCCACCGCCGAAATAGTACCAATCGCCGCAATTATATACCAAGCCATACCAATGTTGTGGCTGTGGTAGAGCAGCTGAGTCAGATCATGGGCGTTTTCGCCGGTAAAGCTGACTAAGGTGGTAAAAGCTTCACCCTGCGGAATGGCATTCACATCCGTTGCGCTCATGCCGCGCTCGAGTAATAAGTCGCGTGAGAACAACTCTTTCGAGGCGAAAATTTCATAGAGTTTTGGGCCAAAATAACCTTCTAAGCCCCAACCAATCCCTTGAGGTAGCATCACAAAGCCAAGGTACATGGCTTTTTTACCTTCGGGGGCAATGTTACCCATAAATTCGTTCTTTTTCGGGCTTATCATCATTTCGCCAATCGAGAACATCGCGATGGCGAGCACAATAAACCAAGCCGCATGGAAGGCACCGATAAACACAAAGGCTAAGATACTGAGTAAACAGCCAATCAACATGGCAGTAGTTATGCGGTATTTGGCTGTCAGGGCGGCAATTAAAAAGCAGCTCGTCATAATCAAGCCGGCGTTGAGGTTAAGCATGCCCTCAGGCATCACTTTCGTGCCTTCATTATTTAATCCGAGCCAGAATTGTAAAATACCGTTGCTGGTGCCTTCACTACCAAAGAGCGAAGTGACAATCACACTGGTATCGACCCACTCGGAAATATGAATCGGTAGTACATCAAACAGCGCATTAAACAAGAACCAAAAACCTGAAAATACCAACATGTAATAGATCACAATTGGCTTTTTAAGCTCATGCCAAGCGTCGCGCCATAGGGACTCTTGTTTGACTTCACCTGATTTAATTTGTTGATTACGGATGAGGCGCTCGGCTTTTCCTGGCTCGGTATATGTCAATAAAAACAGGAAGTTTAGTGAGATAATCGCAGCGCAGGCATAAAACACATTATCCCAAGAAAGCTGACGCATATGCACGGCAACCAATGGCCCTAAGAAGCCTCCGATATTCACGACTTGGTAAAAAATCCCCCAAGCCATGGAGGTATTATTGCGATTGGTGGAGAGCACTAAGGTGCCTTGAATACCGGGTTTAAAGATACCCGTGCCGATGGCGAGTAGCAGTGCCCCCGATAAAAAGCCCCAAAAGGTAGGGAAGAACGCCATAGTCAGGTAGCCCATGATTTTAATCACGGTCGAGCCGAAAATGGTTTCCTTGTAGCCGACTCGGTCGGAAATCCCACCAGTAAACACGGGTACAAATGTCTGCATAATCGCCCAGAGCGAAATAATAATACCATAGTCGCTGAGGCTAATCCCCAGACCGCCAGCCGATTCAGGCGCTTTGGCGTATAAGCCAGCACTGGCTTTGACACCGTAATAGGCGATTCGCTCGACCAGCTCCATGCCGCCCACTAACCAAAAAATATAACTTAGGCTAGTGATGGAAGCCCACATACCTAACTGTTTGACTTCGCGCAGATCATTCTCTGCATTTGGACTATTGTGACTCATGTCCTTCCCTTTATTATTGTTATTGACTTTAATTTAACTAATTCATTATTAATTAAATGGTTAGCTCAATTGCAGAGACAAATAATGCCTCGATAATTAACTCATTTCTGGCAATATAAACCTACACTTTACCTAATTAAGGGGTAAATACCAAAAAAGTAGTGAAAAATGATGAGTTTCGCCACATCTGTTATTGAGTAGTGTTTTATTTGTCGTGATGGGTTGGTAAAAGTGTGCCATCAGTAAGATATTGTGTAGATTCGTTTTTGTGACAACGCAATCGTGCTAATCGGGTTTGGTATTAAAGTAAAATTTAGGTACAATCCATTGCCGCATTTTTGTTCATCATTCTATTTATCTAAGTGAATACCGCTAGAACAATCTGAGTGCGCACCCTGCCTTTATTTTTGTGAGATTTGGTTATGACTGCTGTTTCCCATAGCGCAACGGATCAACGCCTGCTGCAAGAGCCGATTTCGAAGCTTTTCTGGCGCTATACCATTCCAACAATCGCCTCCATGCTGGTGACTGGGGTATATGTCACCATTGATGGTATCTTCGTCGGCCATTATCTCGGTGAAACCGGGCTTGCTGGCATGATGCTGGCCTATCCCGTGGGCGCGATTCTCTACGCCGTCGGCGCCATGATTGGCATGGGCAGCGCCGCGTTAGTCTCGATTAACTTGGGGCAAGGCAATGTCGCCAAGGCGCGTAAATTGCTCGGTAATGCCTTTAGTTTATGTTTACTCGCGGGGGCATTTTTTGCCTTAATCGGCGGGATTTTTTCGCGAGATATTTTAATCGCCCTCGGCGCTGAGGGAGAAATACTCGAAAATGCTAATGAATACCTGTTTTGGTATTTTGCCTTATGTCATTTCCCTATTATCTCAATGACATTTACCACCTTGCTGCGTAACGATGGTCGCCCCTCCATGGTGACCTTTGTGCTGATCTTAAGTGGCGTGCTGAACACCTTTTTAGATTGGCTGTTTATTGTGGTGTTTCCCTTCGGTTTAGCGGGCGCGGCGATTGCCACCATGTTATCGCAGGCGGTGACTGGCTTGCTCTGCCTGCAGCATTTTTTTGGCGGGCGTACTCAGCTCAAAATCAACCTGGAACAGATGAAGCTTACGTTCGACAACTGCATCAATATTGCTCGAGTTGGGCTGCCAAGCTTTTTGATGAATCTGTATCTGTCGATAGTATTAACCCTGCATAACACCGCATTTTTATGGGTTGGTGGCCCTTTGCATGTGGCAGCATACGGGGTGGTCAGTTATACCGAAGCGTTTTTCTACCTGATTTTTGAGGGGATTGCCCTCGGTACTCAGCCGATTTATAGCTTTAATGCGGGAGCAGGGCGCTTCGATAGGGTTAAACAGGCACGCAATATTGCCTTTGGCATGACCTTACTCACTGCCGCACTTGGCTTACTGTTGATTTATTCCCGCCCCGAATGGTTGGTGTACCTGTTTGCTGGTGATAACCCAAGCCTTACGCCCGTCGCGATTGAAGGCATGCGATGGTATTTCTGGGGCTTGCCGATGGAAGGCCTCATTTTAGTGGGGGCGAGCTTCTTCCAAGCGATTAATTGTTCGAAACAAGCATCGATTCTAACTGGCGCAAAACTCATACTGATTGCTGCGATTATCTACTGTTTTGCTTGGGCTTTTGGCGTGATAGGTGTGTGGATATCGCTCGCGACCTGTAGCACGCTATTGGTCATTTGGATGTTCATTGCCATGCAGCGGCTTAAGATTAAAGCCTAATTTTTGTTTAGTTATTATCTTAGTCTTGAAACCGAGTTAATACTGGCGTGTCGGCATGGGCTCTGATACATTTCGCTGGTTTAAACCCTGCTTAAAATGAGCTCTGTCTGTAGTATGAGTGTTGTCGATAAAATACCGTTACCGACTGACAGTAATGCAGGTGGATAGGATAAATTCTGGGCCACTTTGTCTGGCTTTTCGTTTGTTATTTAAGTTTTATGAGGCTCTTATGCGCACCGCTGCAGTCATCTCTATGCTGTTGTTTGGCGTGTTAACCAGTGTTAACGCCAGCGCCAAGGATAATGAGTTAGTGTTTGCTAGCGATTTTGAGGGTAACCGCTTATCACAACCTTGGTCTTGGATCATGGGGTGCCAATTTGAGGGTGCTGAGCCCCATAGTGGCGAGAGTGCGTTGTTATGTGCAGAAGGCAATAGCAGTATTGTCAGTAAATACCCTGTATCGGAAGCGGGTCTATTAGAGTTTTGGGTAAAAACTCAAAATATCCAAACCCAATATCGGATTAATGTGCTCACATCGCCCGTATTAAAACTGGATGCCCAGTGGCAGCATGTGGCGCTTATCGATGTTACTCCTGGCACAAATGAATATTTAGCCCATCGGGTGTCGATTGACGATCCGAGTCGTCAATATGTTCGCCTCGATATTGAAGCGATTAATGGCCCTATCAGTTTGGATGATTTAACCCTCGATAAAATTCGCTTAGATATTGCCCTGCAAAAAAACGAGCAAAAAATTATCGGCGGCATTTTAGATAAACTTAAAGAAGACAAAAACTACGAGGTTCAGGCCGAATCCTTTAGAACGCTGGGGAAAAACTACGCCGCCCAGCTCGAAAGCCAAAGACAATACCTTGAGTATTCGAATGCGATTTATTCCAGTATCACCTTTGTACTGGCGACCTCTGAGCGCAATAAAATGTCTAACCCTTTGGGTTATAACACCTTTAGGTCGGTGTTAACTGACGCTAAGCGGATTGCGTCGCCGATTCAACAGGCGCGTTTAGGCTCTATGGTTAAGCCCTTTGGCGACTTAGCAACCGCCACCTTAAATGTGGTGAGTGCTGGCGCCTACTCAGCCTTTGCTGAACCTTTTAAATCCTTCCTTGCGGCCACCTTTGACCGCTCAAACTATGACAACAGTGACTTAAGTCGCAGTGATAAAAAGTTTGCCGAGGAAAACGGCCTTAAGATTTACCAGCAGGCCGAGCGCTTTATGTCTGAAATCGAAAAAGAGTTGCAACAGGTGACCGCACTCGATAATGATTTAGTCAGTATGCAGAAGAACTTAGACAATTTCCGCAAGGATTTAGACAAACATCTGCGTAGCTATCTGCAACACGCCAGCATTGCCCGTACGCCCGAAAATTACAGTAAGGTGATGAGTAAAGATGAGCAGACTCGGGCGCAAATCATGGCTGAAGTGAATGCCAATATCAGCGCCAAAGCCGAAGCCTTACTTGCTTCTAATAGTAATGCTGAACTGGTACAGTACATGATTAAAACGACTGAAAAAATGGATGAGTTTCAGGAGTTTAAAGAGCGTTTTAATCAAATCACTTCAGCGATGTTAACCTTCTATGACCGCTTTGAGCGCTCGATTGCCGCCGAGCAAAATCCCTTTACCGATCCAAGCGATAGGGCTGTATGGGAACAACATGCTCAAAGTGCACGCAATTATATTCGCCAGTCGAAGGAAGCCTTTACGAAAGCCTTTATGTAGTGATGTGTTGTAGAAAGGTTTACTGGGCTTGTTCATCAAAATGGCAGCGAAGGTTTTGCGCTGCCATTTTATGTTATCCATAGTGTTGTTCGTAAACTCAAAGTGCCTCAAAGCAAGATAGCTTGATCATTAGGTGTACTGAGTGAATTGTCATTGTTTCCCCAGTGACACGCCGTGAATATGTCCTTATAGGCTCGACGGCGACATCCATGTCGCCAACGGTCACTGGTGCAACAATGCCAATCTTCACGACCCCTCTGGCAGTTCGTTCAGCTAAAAGTTATTGCCCCAAAGTGTGTTTCAAAGTTAAAAATTCAAGTAGGGTGAATAAAGCAGTGGCTATAGAAAAGCTAATGTGATGAGGTTACTTTAAACCTAGAAGTCATGCCCGTCCGATATTTTAAAGCCAGCTAGTACTCCAGCTAGGATAGCCACGCCCTCAAGATGAAGCGGAATGGCTGACAGTGAAAAGTAGTCAAACTTATAGGCGCAAGCCTGTGAGGGGGGGGCGGTACGAGCATCAGCCTGAATGTGAGGTCAGAATGCTGTCAACCAAGGTCAAAAACCAGTCGACAGTGAGCGTAAAAGAATGAGAAAGCTAAAACGATATCAAGTAATTACCCATCAAACTGTATAAAAAACCGCTACCGCAAAAAAGCAAATTCCTATAGCATCATTTATACCAATTGGCACGGATGTAGCAACGGCCATATTTAAGATTGAGTCAACAAGCGATTTATGCCCTGCAAACAGCGCAGCGCATAAATACTAAGACGTTAAATTTCTCAGAGAGATTCGTGCGATGAACGAGAAGAAATTCCCGAATAAAGAAAGTCTAAAAAAATGGTTAATTTCTGCAACTGGCATTGTACTTACATCTGTTTCTATGATGAGCGATGTTCAAGATTTGGAGTTTCAATTTTCAAATCCAAAGGCTCTGGTTACGGTGATGGAAGGAGCTCCTACTTATTTTCCTGATGGGCAATACATCATTACCTATTCCAACAGTTCAGATCTGGATTCTGATGATCTCGATTATTCAAAAATGGCAATGGTAATATCCCTTGAAGCAAAGTTGGCTAAATCGGATACATTAATTGGTGGTTTAAGACCACTACTTACTGCACTAGCCGACTTTGAATATTGCTGTACTATAGATCGAACCAATCCAGCTTACGTGACCGCAGGCATCTGGATAGTAGAGCCGAGTAATCCCGCTGAACTTGAGAATTTGAAACAAGTTTTGCACGAAAATTCTGTATTTTATGCTTTTAATGATGGTTCTGGCTTTGTCACACTCAACAACGCAAGGATGGGTAATGGTGTGCAGAAGCTGGTCAAAATTTAACAAGCAAAGGCAGGGCGACGCCAAAACGCGGCGCGCCTGCTTTGAGCTTTATGAATTATGGATGAATTGTGGAGTATTATTTAAAAAAGTATGGGGATTGGGCGTTTCTTGTATATATCTTAGTTGGAGTCGCTCCAACATTTATGTACGACACAATCCTAAATGAATCATACGATTGGGCATTTAAGTTCTTATCTCTTCCTATCGGCGCGCTTTGTTTTTATGTGTACCTTTTTAAAGTTCCAAAATATCGAAGGAAAGCAGGAAAAGTAAAAGGTTTTCTGTGGACTTCAATGATTGCAGCAATGCTTATTTTTATAAGTGGTGGCTATGTTATGGGACTAAACGCAATGGTTGGGGAACAGCAACAAGTTCAACTAACGGGTGAAATTGTCGAGCTAGACACATATGAAAGTACTAAGGGTGGTATGAGTTACTATGTTTATATTCAAACTACTCATACCAACGAGCCAACTAAACTTGATGTTTCAAAGAGGCATTTTGAATCACTAAAAGTTGGTGACTACTTTTCAGAGAGTTGGTCAAAAGGCTCATTTGGTCTGCTTTATAAGCGGAGATAATGCATAACAAAGCAATTATGAATGGGACGTCTAAAGCTTGGCTGGCGCTCATTCTTCGCTAATTTTAGCCAAGCTTAATACGCCCCATATTGCAGCGTCTATGCAAATACAGGAGGAACAATTGACTATTGCAGATACTGCACGTGATTATTTTCACATCAATAGAGCTGCTCCTTGGTCTCCATTTGAAATGTGGAGAGAAGGACAGGAAATAGATATTGGTGGAGAGAGTAATCCATATTTCAAGTTTTTTGAGACTCAACGAAAAGAGTATTCAGTAAACACCGAATCAGGTTCTATCATGGTACCAGCTGCAAAGTTTGTTGGGAGTGTCGCTAGAGGTGAGATCAATTCTCCTCATGTGGCTGATATTGCTAGTGAGGTTATTAGGCATTTTGTTGCTTATGTTAGAGAGTTGATTTGGGAAGATATAAGAAAGCAAGAGTTTCCTCATTTGCCATCAAGGCAGCGGTGCATCTGGTTAATCCTAGAACGGGAAGGTGTCAGGTTCTGGCTTGAGCGTTTAGGGCTCGAGGGACAAAGTTTTCAAATAGCGCGGGTTAGATTGCAAGGTCGTCTGCACACTGGTAGTGATGAGCACCTTTTAGGTGATAGCGAGCCAATGGAGATGACACTAAAACGTGCAAGACAATATTGGTTAGGAATCCATAATGATTCAGCGACTCAGGAAATCCTTTTTGAAGGACGCCTTCGAGTTATGGAGTTTCTGAGCCCTGAAGAATTTGCATAACAAATAAGGATAGGCCGCGCGTAGCCGCGACCCATTCTCAAAAGGCATGGCAAGTGTTGAACAAGTCCGATGTTGGTTATTGACACTTTATTATGCAAATAGCTGATTGAGAATTTGAAGGTGCTAAGGTCGTATTTTGAAAGAGACTTTTGTGCAGATATGACCTGCCCTTAGAGAACAATTGGTAGAAGAGGATACTGGGCGAATCATTCGCAATGATAAACGTGGCGCCATCAGTGAAACTAGCACTAAGTTACTGACAAGATTAAATATCCTCATGAAAACTGGCTCAAGCCCACTACTGAGTTTGGCAAGTTAAAGGGCCTGAGGAAAGTTAACTCAGACCCTATAAGTACTCGGTTAAAGCGCTGGCCAAATAGAGTTGACCATTGAATGAGTCCATTTAGGAGGAAGAGGGTTACACTGGCTTACAACACACTCCATATCTTAAGCTCGCTCTGCGATGGAGTTCATAGACTTCACAACCTAACAATGGCTCAGTTCTATTCAGTACTGCGCCAAAACGCTCAAAGTAGTCCTCATTAACTTGCTTTGCACTGATAAGCGGCACTTCAATACTGACATCTACACGACCTTTACGTATCAACGCAGGGTCAAGATGATCGAGATGATTTGTGGTCATTATGACAAGGCAGTCATCAAGAGGAATGACGCCGTCTAACGCGTTTAGTACGCCACCTAAAGTGAGTGGTGGGTTGTCTACGTTGCTTTCAGCTGTACGTGATACCGTGGCCTTTACACAATCACAGTCCTCTATTAACAACATCGCTCCGGGCGCTACTTTTCTAATCGCTTTATGAATAGTGGCATCATTGACAGTCGATAGATTCAATATGTATAGATCGCGATGATACTCAACCGCTAAGGCCCTCGCGATACCCGTCTTACCCGTGCCCGTTTTTCCATGTAGCAGTATGGTTAGCTTACTGACAACCGATTTTCCCCGACTTGCAAAGTTATCAACTTCCCTCATCAAGTCCTGCTTAAACCCTTCATCTAGCACTAAGTCACTAAAACCCGATGATTTCAATGTACCGTAGCGACACCATTCGGTTTCTTCGAAAATATTCACTTTCGGCTCAGTAGGAATGTCTCCACGAGTATCTTCTAAAAAACGATATAGTTTATCTTTTGCCCACCATGGTGCTCTTACAGTAATAGAATCGTATGCCATCGAACTATCGACCTTAGTACGGGTTGCCAACATAAAACAACCACCGTATTTAAACAGATGCATACCATAGCCGATAGACTTAACACTGACACGCCCGTCGTAATTCACACCATAGTCAAAGTACACAGCCTCAGAGATAGAACGTGAAAAAAACGGAATGGTAGTATTACTGATCAAAAAGGACAGCTTATTGAATATCTCTGTGCGTGCCTGATGGCTATCGTCTATAGTGAGCCGCACAAATAGCAGGCTACTGAGCCAACTTAACAGTTTCGCGGGGACATCTTTTAGCATGTAGCCTACGAGTCCAATTAACGTAAATGTTAATACTCCAACAATGACAGCCGTCAACAAAGGATCACTATTGGTGAGCGCCTTTATTTGTAGTAATACCTCGTTCATTTACTCACCTTTACTATAAATGCCTAATAGATATAGTCGAGAATACGACCTGCCGCGTCGAGGATACTCGTAAGGTATCTTCAGTATTGCGCTATCGCATCTGGTTAAAGCGACTTGATAAAGATCCTTTACTTATCACTAGTTATTGCTTTAGGCTGCGGCGCTCATCAAAGAGCAGTACGGCGCGGCCTTGCATCCACTGATTGACTTGCACTACATCCGTGTTTAACAGCCCGTTCGCCATCTTATAGGTAGGACGCCTGAATGTCGTGCAATGCAGGGATACGTGAGAACGACCATGGCTCTCGTTCATAAGCTTAGAAATCCTAGATTTCTCTATTCACCGAGTCGGCGGCGAATGCCATGGCAAGCCTGTACCTGTAGGCGAATAACCCTTATAAATCAAATGTCTCAAATATTGTTATGCTAAATTTTAAATAAGAAAGCCGCCAATAAAGGTCGGCTTTCATGTTTCGATTGTCCCGTAACCTTTGGGTTTCTTGGTTACATTAAATCTTGAGGCATTACAGCAAGTACACGTTCGAGCTACAGGCGCCGTGAGCACCGACGACGAGGGCTTGTTCGATATCGGCGGTTTTTGAGGGACCGGCGATAAACACCCCAAACTCACCTGAGGCTAGCGTGATTTCTTTTGCCGCTTGATGCATGTTTGGCACAATCTTATTGGCTGGCAGGGCTAAGATCAGGTTTTCACAGATAAAAGGCGTTACTCTGTGGCCTAAGTTCTTATTGTTTACCCAAATGGCACCATTTTCGGCAACACCAATATCCCCTGGGATCACCGCATAATCGATATCCCTGAGCTCGTGAGCCGTTGGTGGCACATCACGGTTTGCTGTGATGCCCTCAACGAGGGAGATAACCTGTAAGCCTTGGGCGACAAGCTCATCCACTTTGGCTTGCAGTGCCGCGAGGCCGCCTTCACGGTGAAGTGTACCCGCAACGGTTTTCAGATTGGTTTCAAACTGGCCAACCAGATCTTCAACCCTTGGGGCGACATCGATGCTCGGCATAGGATGGTTTGTTAAAGCCGACAGTTTGAGCGCATTGAGAATTTCGTGCTTACTAGACATCTTATAGGCTCCTGTGTTTCTTAAACCAAGCTTCGAAGCTGGAGTTGGGGCGACTGGCAGTTCACGGTATTTACCCCAGGCACCGCTAAAGGGCTTGAGCAGACTACCCGGCAGAATGCGCAGTGCAGTTCGGGCCGCGCCCATTGAGCAATTGAGCAGAGTCGTGCTTGCCATAAATTTACCCACTAATGGCATATAGCCGTTTTTGCCGTAGGGGAGTTGTCCGGCTTCGGCCTTAAGGCGTCTGTGGTGGTGAATAATCTTATCGAGCGGCACCTTGGTCGGGCAGACATAGGTACAGCTACCACACAGAGTACAAGCCCAAGCGATGGAGTTGGTATCGTCATGCTTGGCACCTACCGCAATCCCAATCGGGCCGGGAATGGTGTAGTTGTAGCTGTAACCACCAGAGCGGCGATACACAGGACAAGTATTTAAACAACCGCCGCAACGAATACATTTCAATGATTCGGCAAGGATTTTATCCTTCATCATCTCGGTACGGCCGTTATCGACGATGATCACATGCATCTCTCCATCGACCTGTGGTCCACGGTAGAAGGCGCTATAAGTAGTGACGGGTTGGCCAGTTGCGTTGCGTGCGAGGGTGCGTAGTAACACGGCGGCGCTGTCGATATCGGGGACAATTTTGTCGATCCCCATTGAATGCAACTGCAACTTGGGCAGGTTAGCGCCCATATCGGCGTTACCTTCGTTAGTACAAACGACCACGGCGCCCTTATCGGCAATCGCCATGTTTACCCCTGTCATGGCGGCATCGGCGCTGAGGAATTTTTCACGCAAATGCGCGCGGGCGGCACGGGTTAAATACAAGGGATCGGCTGCCCCCGCTTTAGTGCCGAGTTTCTCATGGAAGAGGTCACCGACTTCTTCTTTTTTCATGTGGATAGCGGGCACCACAATGTGCGAAGGCGGCATTTTCGCGAGCTGAATAATGCGCTCACCTAAGTCGGTGTCGATGACTTCAATTCCACGCTGCTCTAAGTAAGGGTTGAGGTGACATTCCTCGGTGAGCATAGATTTGGACTTAACTAACTTCTGCACTTTATGGCTAGCTAAGATCTCGTGCACGATACGGTTGTGCTCGGCACCATCTTTAGCCCAATGCACTTTGATGCCGTTGGCAAGACAGTTTTGCTCAAAGGTTTCAAGGTATTGTGCAAGGTTGGTTAAGGTGTGCAGTTTGATTTCAGAACCTAACTGACGCAGTTGCTCCCATTCGGGTAAGCTGCCAGCGGCGCGATCGCGTTTTTCGCGCAGCACCCAAAGGGCTTTAGAGTGCCAGTCAACTCGGGTTTCATCGCGGCAGAAAATATCGGCTTTATGAGCGTGAACCTGTGAACCCGTGGCCCCGTGATTATGTTGATATGCCATAGTGGGTCTCCTAGAGCGCGGCGTTAAGCACTTGCGCTATGTGGCGAATTTCAATCGGCAATTGCTGTCTGCGGATCATGCCATCGAGGTGCAAGAGGCAAGAGGGATCGAAGCCAACCACATATTGCGCGCCTGTTGCCGCGTGGGCTTGGGCTTTGTCTTTACCCATCTTGGCGGATACGGCTCCTTCATCGACGGCAAACGTACCACCAAAGCCACAGCATTCATCGCGACGGTCTGGATAGACAATGTCGATACCTGCGATATTAGCAAGCACGGCTTCAACTTTGTTGAATCGTGGGCCCATTTGCTCGCTTGGCGTGGCAAGGCTCAGCATACGAATGCCGTGACAGCTTAGTTGCAGGCTGATCTTATGGGCAAAAGGTTTGTTGAAGGCGGGAATGGGAGCGATATCGTGGAGGAACTCGGTCAGCTCATAGAGTTTGTCGATAACGGCTTGAGCTTCTGGGCTGCTATCAAACTCGTGGAAATTTTCTTTGGCGGCCACTAAACAAGAAGCGGCAGGACAAACAATGGCATCGCATTCTACACCTTTGAAAGTATTGAGTAATTTCAAGGTGGTACTGCGTGCTGCATCAAAGCAACCCGAGTTAGTCATCGGTTGGCCACAGCAAGTTTGGCCTGCGGGTAGAATCACTTGGTGTCCGAGTTTTTCCAGTAATTCCAGAGTGGCAATGGCCACATCCGGCATCATTTGGTTAACAAGACACGGGATGAAAAGGGCGATTTTCATTGTGCTTTCTCTTTCTTGTTAGTGAACGACATTGCCTTGCATTGTGGCCCCAAAGTCCACACAAATGCTAAGGTAGTTGATCCAATATAGGCTTATCTAAAGTAAATAAGTAGCCCTAATTTAGTAAATGATCTACTAGATTTTTGCAAAAATGAGAAGTTTTTAACAATATGATTTTAAATGGTTAATTTGGTTTTTATTTTAAGATTTATTTCGTTAACTTTGCGGAGTTGTCGATAAATGAGAATAGTTTTCTTCTAAAGAAAAACGGGGCTATCTTTAGCCCCGTTTGGTCAGTGTGTTAGCGACTGCACTCTTCGAGCAAATACGCTAAGTGGCGGTAGGAAATACCACTGTGTTGGGTCAAGCCGACCTCGCACATACGGTTGGCGTAATAGCCTTCTTTAACCTCAACTGGGATTAACTTCTTAATATTGCGCAGGGCGCTGGCGTTGATTTCTGGCTTATATAAACCTTTTTCACCGGCGTATCCACAACATTCAATACCCGCGGGTTTGAGCACTTGCGCCGAGCAAGCATTGGCAATGGCTTGCATCTTAGGCTCTAACTTCATCTTGCGAGCACTACAACCTAAGTGCAAAGCAACATTGACCTTTTTGTTGATGGTCAGCTTGTCCAGCAGCTTGTCGTGCATAAACTCAACTAGATCCGTTATTTGTACCTGTGGGTTACCCGTGAGGGTGCGATAAGTACAAGATAAGGCATCGACTAACACTGGGATCTTGCCGCCATTGCTCATCTTGCTGAGCACATCGATAAGCTCCTGGCGTTTGGCGTCGGCGTTTTTAAAGTCGCCCTTTGATTCCCACATTTGGCCGCAACATAAATCGCGGGTCTTTTCTGGCGTGATAACGTTATAACCCGCGCGCTCTAGTAGGGTTACAACCACTTCTGGCAAGGTGCGATTATCGGGATCCTTAGGTGTTGGACCAAAGGTCCGGCCACCACAGGCTGGGAAGTAAACTACAGTTTCTTGGCCTGCTTTGGCGGGTGACGGTTTAGGCAGTTTGCCGCCTTTGGGGAAGTCCGGATTCCAGTAGGGCACTTCTTTAGAAATCAGCCGACCCGTTTTCATCAGCGCATTAGTAATGCCATCGCCGGTGATTTTATGGATAACGCCAAGTACATCAAAGCCCGTACTGATCACTTGGTTTACCGCGCCAAAATGCTTGGCTTGGAAATCCAATACTTTTTGCTCTGTGGTGCTGATATAAGGTGTACGTAGTTTACGGACTAACTGACCCATGCTGTTATCGACTGGACAGGCGATAGTACAAAGCTGACAGGCAGCGCAGGTATCAATCACATCGTATTTTGCATCGGCGCGCATTTTAGCGGCCGCAGCTTTATCACCGGACTGCTCTAAACGTTCGATTTCACGCAGAGTAGCGATACGTTGACGTGGCGAGAAGTTAAGTGCTGATGTTGGGCAGGTTTTTTCGCAGAAGCCACATTCAATACATCTATCAACAAAATCATCGACAACAGGGCAGGGCTTAATATTTTTAACGTGGACGTTCGCATCATCGTTAAGAATAACGCCTGGGTTTAGAATACCCTGAGGATCAAATAGTTGTTTGATGCTCTTCATCAAAGTGTAAGCATCTTGTCCCCATTCTTTTTCAACAAACGGTGCCACAGCGCGGCCGGTGCCATGCTCAGCTTTCATGGATCCGTTGTACTTGTTAATCACCATATCGGCAATATCGTCCATAAAGGCATGGAAGCGGTCAATATCGGCTTGAGTGGAGAAGGTAGGAGTAATAATGAAGTGGAAGTTACCTGCTAGCGCGTGGCCATAAATACAGCCTTCAGGGTAACCATGTTTATGGAAAAGCTCAGTGATATCGTGAGCTGCTGCGGCTAGATGTTCAAGCTCAAAGGCCACGTCTTCGATGATAACTGAGGTTCCTTTTGGACGCTCGCCACCGACAATGGGGAAAAGCCCTTTACGCATCGCCCAGTACTTGTCGTAAACCGCGGGATTGGTACTGAATTCCATCGGACGGATGAAGTCAAAACCAGCCAGTTTGGTACTGACATCTTGGGTATAGCGTTCGAGCGTTTGAGCATCATCCGCACGGGATTCAATCAATAGAATCGCGGATAACGCAGGCAGTTCCGACAACCAATCTGGCATGCCTGGCTTGCCTGTTACCGCTTTAATGGATGGCCAGTCAAGGAGTTCGGCAGCAGAAACACTTTCACCATTAATCAGCGGAATGGCGCGTGCAGCATCTTCCATATTATGGAATACAGCCATGGCTGAGGCTTTAAATTTAGCTTCATTTACAGTGTGATAAGTGACTTCGTTAATGAAAGCTAACGTACCTTCCATCCCGACCATTAAGTGGTTAATGATGTCAAATGGGTCGGTAAAATCGATTAAGGAGTTAATACCGTAGCCAGTGGTATTTTTGATGGAATACTTTTTACGAATGCGCTCGGCCAATACGGTGTTATGGCGTGTCAGATGGGAGAGCTCGCTCAGATCTTGCAGTAATTTTCCGTGGGTCTTAGCAAACTCAGCCTTAGATTTTTCACAGCCAGTATCGAGTTCAGTGCCATCGGCAAACAACAGTTTTGCCGATGCGATGGTTTGGTAACTGTTTTGAGCAGTACCACAGCACATGCCTGAAGCGTTGTTAGCTACAATTCCGCCAATTTTTGCCGAAGCAATCGTCGCTGGATCGGGGCCGATTTTGCGATTCAGTGGCGCTAGCACAGCATTCGCGTCTGAACCAATAACGGCGGCACCTAAGGTAATTTGTTTTGCATCGCTACTGACTTCAATCTTTCTAAAACCATCATGGCCAAGGATAAGTAGTATCCCTTCACCAATCGCTTGGCCAGATAAACTGGTGCCTGCTGCTCTAAATGTGACGGGCGCATTATGCTTGCGGGCAACGGCTAAGGTGAGTTTTACCTGTTCTAAGGTCTCGGCATGGACAACAACTTCGGGCACGATTCTGAAGTAGCTGGCATCGGTAGACCAAGCAAAACGACGGACGGGATCATCCGTCACCGGACGATCACCTAATTGTGTTCTGAGATCACTGATGACCTCTTTGTAGTTAATCGACATAACATCACTCTCTTTATCTTATAGAAGAAAGTCGAAGTCACTCGGCGTGACTTCGAACAAGATGGATTAGAAGCCACCCCAAAGTGTTGCGATAGTGCCTGCAAGTAAGGCGTAGCCAAGGGCAACAGGCATTGTTTTACGAATAATTTCCGACTCTCTACCCGCCATACCTACTACCGTTGCTGCGGCAACCACGTTCATTACGCACATCATGTTACCGGCGTTTGCACCGATACCTTGCAGTGCCAATACCAGCGTATGGTTCATGCCAACATTATCAGCCACACTGTATTGCAGGCTTGAGAACATCATGTTTGAGAACGTCGCTGAACCTGACAGGAAGGCACCAAAAATCCCCACGATAGGCGCCATCCATGCCCATACCGCGCCCATTGAATGGCCCAACATATCGGCTAAGGCCACTGGCATAGAGGCTAGTCCAGCACCATTAGCACCTGAGTTTAAGAAGATTTTCACCATAGGTACTGAAGCACCTAATGAAATAATCGTCGGTAACATTGATTTGCATGAAACACCGATGGATTGCTTAATCGCAGGACTTTTCATTTTGAACAGGAAGAAACCGATAATACACACTGCGACGAAGAAGGCGCCAGGGGCGTATAAGGTTGCAAAGCTCGCTTTAAGCTCAGTACCCATCAGGCCTGTCCAGCTAATGTTGAAACTCGATAACCAAGCTTTCAGTGGTGTGACTGTACGAGATAACACTAACAGCGCAGCCATGATGATATAAGGTGTCCAGGCGGCAATTTGTGAAAACTGGGCTTTCGCTTCGATCTTCACACCTTCTTGGTTGTCATTCTCTGCGAAATCATTCCAAGGTGTTTTAGGCAGTAGGTAGCCCTTACGCGCAACAGGGATCACCAGTGCCATACCGATTAATGCACCAATAACCGATGGGAATTCAGGGCCTGCAAGGTAGTTAATAATCCAGGCGGGGACAGTAAAGGCAAGACCTGCGAAAATCGCAAATTTCCAAATGGCTAAGCCTTCTTTAAAGGATTTGTTGCGGCCAAAGAACCCGGTCAGCATTGTCACCATAACCAGCGGAATTAATGAACCTGTGATTAAGTCGATAGTGATCATATGCATTACGATATATCGAGCATAACCCGCATAGGTTCCACCATGGGCAGCAAACTGCTCAGCAGCCATGCTTACACCACCTTGGATAAGACCCTGTTCCATCCCAAAGAGCACGGGTAAACCAATTGCTCCAAATGATACGCAGGCTGAGTCGGCAATTAAGGCGACTACGGCGGCGGCGACAGGAGGTACTCCCAGTAATACCAGCAGTGGCGCGCCAATGGCGGCTGGCGTACCAAAGCCTGCGCTACCTTCGATAAAGGCGCCGAATAACCAACAAATAATAATCACCTGTACACGGGCATCGGCACTGATGTTAGTGAAGCCTGCTCGGATAGTATCCATTGCACCTGAATATTTCAGAGTATTAAGTAGGAATACCGCACCGAAGATGATGGTTAATGGCGTGATCGCTGACAGCAGTCCTTCAAGAACGGATGCGGCCAATAGAGTGGTATCCATTTGCCAAATAAATACGGCGGCGATGGCCGTAACTACCATGGAAATGGGCATAGCTTTTGACGCGGGCATTCTCAGTAATACAAGAAAGATCATTACACTGAGCACTGGCGTCAAGCTGGCGAAGAGTTGGAGTATTGTCATGCTTGCCTCTACATAAAGTAGTCTGTCTTATTTTTTATAGGAATCTTATTGGTGCTTCGATATCAGAACTTATGGTGGATAAATCAGCAGTATTCACTACTAATAATCACTGTTACGACATTCTGTGGTGTGTACTAGACGCTATTCGGGGTTGAACTTATATGATCTAGATCATTTTGACTGCTATATGAAATGCTAATTTACAGCGCTGCGGGAGGCTTCTCTCATAGGATTTCTTCAACTGTGACCAATGTCACTTAAGGAGTGGTTTGTATATTCCTATGCTCAGTGATTAATTTAACTTGTATGCTTTTTAGTTATAAAAAATCAGATCTTCACTAAATTAGCGATCAGTATTGCAATTAACTGATCCATTTATTTCATTAATGGGCACTTAATGAATTTTTAAGACAATATTAAGGTGTGATCTATGTCACTCAGGTTCTCATTAAAAGGAACGGTGGTTTTTAATGATTTATTTTAAATTTATGATTTTTATTATTTTATATGATTTTTAGATTGAGATTTTTAGTGTGATCTGACTCACGCTTTATCGGGTGGGGAAATTGAGTGTGAGCAATGTCACCTTATGAAATATGAGTTAATCTGAAATTTAATAACGGTTAATAAAGCTGTTTACAGCAATGCAGCTGCACAACTCCATTTTGTTAACAACTATAGTCAGTCATTATCTATATTTTTTATGGTAGGTTGCTTGAGTTAAGCTTCGCATCATCTCATCGTACAAACTCAAAACAACTTACTGCCCCAGCCGAGCTTACTTCGCAACACATGGAAGTAATTATGGCCTTTAGGATGGATAAGCCTAAGTTGCTCAGAGCTGCGGCGCACGATGATCTCATCGCCGGGTAATACCGCTAAATGCACATGGCCATCACAGCTAACCTCAAGGTTTTCGCCATTTTCAGGGGAAACCACCATCTTAATGGTGCTGCAAGCATCGACCACGATAGGGCGGCATGACAAGGTGTGTGGAAACATAGGGACTAAAATTAATGCCTGTAAATTGGGGGTGAGAATCGCCCCACCTGCTGACAGTGCATAGGCGGTTGACCCCGTGGGAGTTGAAACTATCATGCCATCGGCGCGTTGGCTGTACATGAATTGATTGTCAATATAGACCTCAAATTCAATCATGTGAGCGATCTTACCTGGATGCAGCACCGCTTCATTCACCGCGGTATTACTGGCTTTTAGCTGTCCATGGCGATAGACCTCTGCCTCAAGTAAAAAACGGTGCTCGGTATCAAACTCACCATCGAGCACTTTAGCGAGCGCCTCTTCGAATGCATCCGGTGGTAAATCCGTTAAAAAGCCAAGGTTGCCACGGTTTACACCAATCACGCCCACATCGAAGCGCGCCAGCACTCTGGCGGCGCCGAGCATATTGCCATCACCGCCAACGACTATCGCTAAATCACAACGCTCGCCAATCTCTAATAAATCAACCGCCACAATTTGTGGGCCTAACTCAGTTGCTACCCGCTCTTCTACGAGGACTTCATAACCTTGCATCGTCAGCCAGTGGTGCAGACGTTTGAGGGTTTGATTTGTCCCTGGATGATGCGGCTTACCAATTAGGCCAATGGTGTGGAACTTTGTGGTCATATTTATGCTAGATCTGGCCTTAGGCCTTGAAACGTCAAAATTGATCCCCATAATATGCCCAGAGTATTTAGAAACAAAGCATTTTTAGCTGGAGTGAAAATGAGCAACGAGTCGATTAAAGCAGAACAGGATCTGATCCAAGAGGGTGTAGAGTCTGAAGTTTCTACCGAAGAAGCAAGTCTGATTGATGAGCTTACCCAAGCCAATTTCCGTATTGAAGAGCTGGAACAGTTACTCGCTGACGCTTTGGCGAAAGTTGAAGAGCAAAAAGATTCAGTTATCCGTGCTGCTGCTGAAGTAGACAACATTCGCCGCCGTGCGGCGATGGATGTGGAAAAGGCGAACAAATTTGCATTGGAAAAATTCGCCAACGAATTGCTGCCAGTGATAGACAATATGGAGCGAGCGCTGCAAGGGACTAATCCGCAAGATGAAACCACTAAAGCTATCTATGAAGGTGTTGAGTTAACACAAAAGAGTTTGTTGACCGCTGTGGCGAAATTTGGTGTAAAACAAATTGATCCTCAAGGACAAGCCTTCAACCCTGATCAACATCAAGCGATTGGTATGCAACCAAGTGCTGAATTCCCAGCCAATACTGTGATGTTAGTGATGCAAAAGGGTTATGAGCTAAACAGCCGTTTACTGCGTCCTGCCATGGTGATGGTGTCTCAAGGTGGCCCTAGCCAAGAGTCTGCTTCGATTGATATTGAAGCGTAAGCGGTAAAACGTTAAACCAATAAAAAGGACTGCAGATGCAGTCCTTTTTAGTTTAAAACTTTTATTGTAAGTTAATCAGTAGCTTATTTTGTCATAAGCAGGGAGCAAGCTCCCTTGAGCTTAATTGGCAAGATAGGCATTAATCTGCGCTAACATGCCTTCGGCATCGAGTTGTAAGTCATGGATCACTTCTTCTGGTGATCCATGTTTAATAAACTCATCGGGCAAGCCAATTTGTAGTACAGGTTTAGGCATTTTAAGCTTTTGCAGAAGCTCTAGCACACCTGAGCCAGCGCCGCCCATAATGGCGTTTTCTTCCACTGTGACGAGCACATCGTGGGTTTGCGCCATCTCTTTGACTAAATCCACATCCAGCGGTTTCACAAAGCGCATATCGACCACTGTCGCATCTAAACTCTCTGCGGCAGTGAGTGCTGCGGCTAAGGTAGTCCCGAAGTTAAGCATCGCGACACGTTTGCCTAAACGCTTAATCACCCCTTTACCAATAGGCAGCGTCGTCATGGCTTCAACTTGAGTCGCACCTGTTGCACTACCTCTTGGATAGCGTACCGCGCTTGGGCCTGCATCATAGCAATACCCGGTATACAGCATCTGGCGACATTCATTTTCATCCGATGGCGCCATAATCACCATATTTGGAATACAGCGCATAAAGCTTAAATCAAACGCCCCTTGATGGGTTGGGCCGTCGGCACCGACAATACCGCCACGATCAATGGCAAATAGTACGGGTAAACGCTGCAATGCGACGTCGTGGATCAGCTGATCATAGCCGCGTTGTAAGAAGGTCGAATAGATTGCGACCACAGGTTTATAGCCCTCACAGGCAAACCCTGCACCTAAGGTCACCGCATGTTGCTCGGCAATGGCTGCATCAAAATATTGTTTTGGGAAGCGCTGCGAGAACTCCACCATACCCGACCCTTCACGCATGGCAGGGGTAATACCTAAGACTTTTTCATCCTGCTCAGCGATATCACATAACCATTTGCCAAATACTTGGGAGAAGGTTGGTAGTCCCGGCTTAGTCGCTGGCTTCTTAAACTGTGATGGGTCAAATTTAGGGACGGCGTGCCAACCGATAGGATCTTTTTCTGCTGGCTCATAACCGCGACCTTTTTTGGTCATAATGTGTAGCACTTGTGGCCCCTTGAGATTGCGCATATTGCGCAGGGTTTCCACTAGGGCATCGACATCGTGGCCATCGATAGGGCCGATATAGTTAAAGCCTAATTCTTCAAACAGTGTGCCTGGAACCACCATTCCTTTGAGGTGTTCTTCGGTGCGCTTGGCCATTTCTTTGATAACAGGCATGCCCTTGAGTACTTTCTTGCTGCTTTCACGAATCGTGGTGTAGAAGCGGCCTGACATCAATTGGGCTAAGTGATTGTTGAGTGCGCCGACATTTTCTGAAATCGACATTTCATTATCGTTTAGCACCATCAGCATATCATTGTGCAAATCACCCGCGTGGTTCATTGCCTCGAATACCATGCCGCCTGTCATGGCACCATCGCCAATCACGGCAACCACTTTACGGCCTGCCTGTTCTTTTTCGGCGGCAACGGCCATGGCTAATGCGGCACTGATGGAGGTGCCTGAGTGGCCTACGCTAAAGGTGTCATATTCACTTTCTTCCCGCCAAGGGAAGGGGTGTAAACCGTTCTTTTGCCTAATGGTGTGCATTCTATCACGGCGACCAGTGAGGATTTTATGGGGATAGGCTTGGTGACCAACATCCCAAATCAAACGGTCAAACGGTGTGTTATAGACATAATGCAGGGCAACAGTCAGCTCGACAGTGCCAAGCCCAGAGGCAAAATGTCCGCTGGACATGCCAACGGACTTAAGAAGGAACTCCCGTAACTCATCGGCCAATTGGGGTAATAGGGCCTGTGGAAGCTGGCGGAGTTCATTAGGTGTGTTGGCCTGTGCCAACACCGGAAACTGAGAAATGTCCAAACTCATAGCGAGATACTTCGTCTCTTTTTATATTCTTCGCTCAATAATATAGCGGGCGAAGTCTGCAATTAACTGGCTATTGTATGGCAATTTAGCCAGCGCTGATAGTGCCTCTTGGATCAGTTGCGCGGCGGTATCTTTTGCGCCTTGCAGTCCAAGTAGTTGCGGAAAAGTACTCTTATTTGACTCGGCATCTGAGCCTTGAGGTTTGCCGAGTTCTTCCGTGGTGGCAATAATGTCCAGAATATCGTCTTGGACTTGGAAGGCAAGTCCTACGGCATGGGCAAATTCCATCATAGTCTGATATTGATCTTTTGGCGCGTTCGCGGCGATCAAGGCTAACTCAACGGCGCAGCTGATCAGCGCCCCTGTTTTCATATTATGCAGTTGAGTTAATGCTTTAAGATCAATGTGCTTATCGGTGGAGGCTAAGTCGATGGCTTGACCGCCGCACATCCCCCGATAACCAGAGGCTTTTGCCAATGCTCTGACCATAGCGATATGTTGCTCGCTGGTAATCCCTGGCACGGCTTCAGTCACAATCTCAAAAGCTAAAGTTTGTAGTGCATCCCCAGCAAGAATTGCGGTGGCTTCATCGAAAGCGATATGCACTGTGGGTTGACCACGGCGAAGTGCATCATCATCCATAGCGGGTAAATCGTCATGGATTAACGAATAGGCGTGGATGCATTCAATCGCGGCGGCGCAGGCATCGAGTTTTTCAAGTGCTACGCCAAACATTTGCCCGACACTGTAAACCAAGAAGGGACGAATGCGTTTTCCCCCTAAAAGGGCGCCATGGGTCATCGCGGCTTTTAACTGAGGAGCTGTATCTTCGAGTGTACTAAAACGTTGTTTTAATTGGTTATCAACTCGTTGTTGATATTCTTTTATTGCATTGACTAACACGCTTATTCGCCCTCAACGGCATAGGGAGAGAGGGGCGCATTTTCATCCTGCTTGAGTAAAATGGCCACTTTTTGCTGAGCTTGTTCAAGTTTTGCCTGGCTGTTACGCACCAGATTGATGCCTCGTTCAAATTGTTTTAACGCATCATCGAGAGAGACATCGCCCTGCTCTAACTCAGCAACGATGCGTTCGAGTTCACCAAGGGATTCTTCAAAACTGAGATTTTCGGGTTTCTTTGCCACGTTAATAATTCCTTTGAAAGAGCGGACACAAGGTATATCAGGGCGGCTCAAGGGTCAAATTCAGTCGATGGATATTTGCTCGATAGCACGCTTTGTTGCTGAATTTTTTTCAGAAAATAGAAATTGCCGCTAAACTTGCTTAGAGCTTGTCCGATAAATGACAATAGTAGCATTATGCTTATAATCATCTTAAGACATCATAAAATAAGGCTTGGGTTAAGACCAAAGTGTTAACCGTTGACGGATGACATTTAGTGTTATTTTGCCAATAGAGTCAGTATCATGTCGTTTATACAGAATATTGAGGAGCCGTTGTGGATTTAGCTACAGTTATTGGACTAGTCGGGGGCTTTGGTTTTATCCTTTGGGCCATGATGACCAGCGGCGGCATTGCCATTTTTATCGACGTCCCCTCTGTTTTTATCGTATTCGGTGGTTCCTTCTTCGTCGTGATGATGAAATTCAATTTAAAACAGTTTTTAGGTGCGGTAAAAATCGCAGTAAAAGCCTTTATGTTTAAAATTGATAAACCTGAAGATCTTATCGAACAATCAGTGACGATGGCTGATGCGGCGCGTAAAGGTGGATTTCTTGCTCTTGAAGAAGCACAAATTTCCAACAGTTTTATGCAAAAAGCCGTCGATATGTTAGTGGATGGTCATGACGGTGAGGTGGTGCGTGCCGCGCTTGAAAAAGATATCGCCCTCACCGAAGAGCGCCATCGCAACGGCATCGCCATTTTCCGGGCTTTTGGTGACGTAGGACCCGCGATGGGGATGATTGGTACCCTAGTGGGCTTGGTGGCGATGTTATCCAATATGTCGGACCCGAAATCGATTGGCCCTTCAATGGCGGTTGCGTTGTTAACGACCCTATATGGCGCGGTAGTGGCTAACATGGTGTGTATTCCTATCGCCGATAAATTAAGCCTTAGAATGGGTGAGGAAATGCTAAACCGTAACTTGATTATGGATGCGGTATTGGCGATTCAAGATGGCCAAAATCCTCGAGTAATTGAAGGCTTTTTGAAGAACTATCTTGCTGAAAAACAGCGGAAAATCGATACAACGGACGGAGAGTAGCCCATGGCTAAGTGCAACTGTCCACCGCCCGGAGCACCACTCTGGTTGGCAACATTTGCCGATTTGATGTCCCTCTTGATGTGTTTCTTCGTGTTGCTGCTGTCATTCTCTGAAATGGATGTGATGAAGTTTAAGCAGATTGCAGGTTCGATGAAGTATGCATTTGGGGTGCAAAACAAAGTCGAAGTCAAAGATATTCCTAAGGGGACCTCGGTGATTGCCCTCGAGTTCCGTCCAGGTCGTCCCGATCCCACGCCGATTGAAATCATCAACCAACAAACCAATGAAATGACCGAACCCACGTTGGATTTTCAAGCGGGGGAAGATGATAGTGCGGGTGGGGTACAACAACAGAACGGTTCGCAGCGAGGTGGTGAAGCAACGGCCACTGCTCAAGAAACCGCTGATGCGGTGAAGGCCGAGGCTGCGGCAGCGCAGGATAAGATCAATCAGCAAGTGAAAAAAATGGCGCAGGAGCTCAATAAAGAGATCACTGATGGGGCGATTGAAATTGAGTCACTTGGACAGCAAATTATTATTCGCATCCGTGAAAAAGGTTCATTTGCCTCAGGCTCTGGTTTCCTACAACCGCGATTTAAACCAGTGGTGCGTTCGGTGGGTGAGTTGCTCAAAGATGTGCCGGGAATTATTACCGTATCGGGTTACACCGACGATATGCAGATAAGTGATGAGCTCTATAGCTCAAACTGGGATCTCTCCAGTAAACGTGCTGTAGCTGTGGCTGATGTGTTATTGCAGGTCAAGGGTTTTGATCCTAAACGGATGAAAGTGGTCGGTATGGCCTCAAATAATCCAATTGTCCTAAATGATTCGCCTGAAAATCGCGCGCGAAATCGTCGAGTTGAGATTGCGATTGAACAAGGTAAAGCAAAAGAATCCGAAGAAATTCAAGTAGGTAAATAGTTTTTAATCCAAATCAGTTATTTGATAAAAACGCCGTGACTTGCTCACGGCTTTTTTATTTGGGCTTTTTTGACTATAAGTTCAACTGTGCGTAAGCGCACGCCACGAGCAGCCCTTGTGTGGAAACAGGTGCGCCAATCGCCGTGAGTTTGTTATAATCCGGCGATTATTCTTTTAACCAATTTTGCTGTTGCCAAAATTGCCCGCGGAAATCCCATGAAGTTTATTGTAAAGCTGTACCCAGAAATCATGATGAAGAGTAAGCCTGTGCGCATGCGCTTCACTAAAATGCTTGAAACCAACATCCGTAACGTGCTCAAAAAAGTTGATGAAGATGCTAAAGTGCAACGTCAATGGGACCGTATTTGGGTAAAGGTGCCAAATGATAAACCTGAATTAGCTCAGGCCTTTGGTGAGCGTTTAGCTTGTATCCCTGGGATCGCCCACGTAGTGCAAGTGGATGAATACAGCTTTACGTCAGTTGATGATATCTACCAGCAAGTATTGCCCGTTTATCGCGACCAAATTGCCGGCAAAACCTTCTGTGTACGTGTCAAGCGCACTGGTAATCACGATTTTAACTCTATTGAAGTAGAGCGTTATGTCGGTGGTGGCTTAAACCAGTTTACCGATGCGATTGGCGTGCGCTTAAAGAACCCCGAAGTCACTGTTAACCTCGAAATCGAGGGCGATAAACTGTATATGGTGACTAAGCGTATCGAAGGCTTAGGCGGTTTCCCAATGGCAACGCAGGAAGATGTGTTGTCGTTAATTTCGGGCGGTTTTGACTCGGGCGTATCGAGTTATCAATTTATTAAGAAGGGCGCTCGTACCCATTACTGTTTCTTCAACCTAGGCGGCGCGCAGCACGAGATTGGCGTTAAGCAGGTTGCTTACCATTTGTGGAAAACCTATGGTGAATCCCACAAGGTGAAGTTTGTGTCCGTGCCGTTTGAGCCTGTGGTGGCCGAGATTTTAGAGAAAATCGACAACGGTCAAATGGGCGTGGTGCTCAAACGGATGATGATGCGCACCGCGGCACGTATTGCCGAGCGTATGGGCATTCAGGCGATTGTGACTGGTGAAAGCTTGGGTCAAGTGTCGAGCCAAACCTTAACCAACTTAAACGTGATTGATCGTTGCACCGATATGTTGATTTTGCGTCCGCTGATCACTATGGATAAGCAAGATATTATCAATGAATGCCGCCGTATCGGCACCGAAGATTTTGCTAAGTCTATGCCGGAATATTGCGGGGTGATTTCACAAAAGCCGACTGTTAAAGCGGTACTGGCTAAGGTGGAAGCGGAAGAGACGAAATTCTCTGAGGATTTGATTGACCGTATCGTAGAGCAAGCCGTGGCCATTGATATCCGGGAGATAGCAGAACAAATGAATACCCGTATCACTGAAACTGAGACCGTTGTTGCTATCGACACCAATGAAGTGGTGATTGATATTCGCGCCCCAGAGGAAGAAGAGAATAAACCGCTGGAGATTGAAGGCGTGGAAATCAAGCGCATTCCTTTCTTCAAATTAGCGACTCAGTTTGCCGATCTCGATAAGCAAAAGACTTACCTGCTGTACTGTGAGCGTGGCGTGATGAGTAAATTACAGGCACTTTACCTGATTGAGCAAGGTTATCACAATGTTAAGGTTTACCGCCCTTAAGCGATAACCAGCAAAGCGTATGCAAGGTCAAGCCTCAGGTTTGACCTTGATATGCAGCAATCTACGGGATTACGAATACAAAAAAGCCGCATTGGAATGCGGCTTTTATGTTATTGCGTGTCCCGTCCTGAAATACGTTGACATAAAGAGGACTTCTTTATGACAACATCAATTAACTCAAGCCGTAAGCGCACACAACGAGATTACACCTTAGCCTTTAAATTAGGCGTTGTAGAGCGTGTTGAAAAAGGCGAAATGACGTACAAACAAGCCTAAGCCCGTTTTGGTATTCAAGGCCGTTCAACGGTACTCGTTTGGCTTCGAAAACATGGTAGACTCGATTGGTCAAAACCTTTTCAGCATCCCCTTATGCCTAAGTCAAAAGAAACCCCTGCCGAAACTATTAAGCGCCTTGAACGTGAGTTAGCAGAAGAGAAACTGCGTAACAAAATCCTCAATGGTATGGTTGATATCATGGACAATGAATATGGAGCAGGCCTCAGAAAAAAGTACTTATCCGGTACGTCTGGCAAGCAAAAGGCAACGGAGAATTAAACCTCGTAGCCGCATGTCGTGCTGCGGGTATGTCGAGGCAAGGTATTTATCAGGCAGTTGCTCGAATGGAAAGTCGTAGAGCTGAGCTATCGATCATCAAAGACTGGGTCCAGTACTGGCGTAAATATATGCCAAGGTTAGGGGCCCGTAAGCTCTACACGTTGATAAAATCCAGGCTGGTTGAGCACGATATTAAACTTGGGCGAGATGGGTTCTTTACCTATTTGAGAAGTGAAGGTTTACTGGTTAAACCGAAGAAAAGCTACACAAAAACCACGTTCAGCAAGCACTGGATGAAGAAGCATCCTAATTTGCTGAAAGAGGAAGGACTGCATGATGCAGAGCATGTACTGGTCAGCGATATCACCTATCTTGAGTCAGACCAAGGAGTGCACTACCTGTCATTGGTCACCGATGCCAGTTCGCGTAAGATAGTCGGTCATCACGTGAGTAACGACATGAAAGCGGAGAGTGTGGTGAAAGCGTTAAAAATGGCCATCAAAGATAAACGCTATATTGGCAACGCAGTGCATCACTCAGACAGAGGCTTACAATACTGCTCAGCCGTTTATCAGAATGCGCTTCAGGCGAGCCAAATCCAGCCGTCAATGACGGATGGTTATGATTGCTACCAAAATGCATTAGCAGAAAGAGTGAATGGCATACTGAAGCAGGAGTTTTTACTGCACCGATGTAGGACATTTGCGGAGCTGAAGATACTTGTTAGAGAATCGATAGCAATATACAACGATATGAGACCGCATCTGAGTTTGAATATGGCAACCCCTAATCAGGTGCACAATAGAAAAGGCCAGCAACTGGAGCTGGCCTAAAAACTGTCAACCTATCTTAGGACGGGACAGCGAAGCAGTGCAATTTACTCGGTTTTGACCACTTGCTGTGCTGGTAACACCTCATCGGCAATCAATAAGGTGGGATCTTGCAGCGCTTCTTGGTGCATTTTTTCCATCGTTGCCGTCAGTTCGGCATTGATACTTGTTTGTAAATCACTGGTGTCGATAATAATTTCGGCATTGATAACATTAGCGTAGACATTGGCACTGAGTGCGCTGACTAACACTAACGCAAAAGCAGATTTTAAATTGAACATAGTCGCCTCCGGGCTGACAAAGTATTGCTGTCAGACATTCCCATCACCCGTTCGAGATTGTCCAACTCATGTGTTTCGTTGGCGCAAAATTTAATCAAAAACGCTGGCCTTTACAAACGATTAAATGTAACAATACGGATTAGAAAAACTAATTAAAAATTGAGATAGAGATCACTATGTCAAGACGCTTACCACCACTGAATGCGGTTAAAGCATTTGAGGCCGCCGCACGGCATTTGAGCTTTACTCGAGCGGCTGAAGAATTGTTTGTGACTCAGGCTGCGGTGAGTCATCAAATTAAAGCGCTGGAAGATTTTCTCGGATTAAAATTATTTCGCCGAAAAAATCGTTCACTGCTGCTAACCGAGGAAGGCCAGAGTTATTTTCTCGATATTAAGGACATCTTTATTCAATTGGCAGATGCGACCGATAGGCTGCTCGCACGTAGTGCTATTGGTTCGTTGACCGTGAGCATGTCGCCAAGCTTTGCGATTCAGTGGCTGGTGCCGCGTCTGTCCAAGTTTAGTGAAAAGAATCCTGATATTGACGTACGGATCAAGGCGGTGGACACAGAGGCCAGTTCCTTAACTGACGATGTTGATGTCGCGATCTATTATGGTTTAGGCAATTGGCCTGGGCTGCGGGCCGATAAACTTCGCAATGAAGTGCTTATTCCGGTGTGTTCGCCCATGCTGTTAAATGGCCCTAAGCCGCTGTCAAAGCCGGAAGATTTAAAACACCATACATTGCTACACGATATGAGTCGCCACGATTGGCAGGCGTGGTTTAGACAATGCGGTATTACCGATATCAATGTTAACCAAGGTCCAATTTTCAGTCATTCTTCCCTCGTCTTGCAGGCAGCGGCTCATGGTCAAGGTGTGGCGTTAGGTTATAGCGTGTTGGCTCGGCCCGATATTAAGGCGGGACGACTGGTATGCCCATTTCAAGAAGTGCTAGTGAGCAAAGATGCTTACTACCTCGTTTGCCAACAGAATCATGCCGAGCTGGGTAAAGTGGTCGCGTTTCGTGAGTGGATGTTAGATATGTTTGCCGAGGAGTCACGCAGTGAGTTGTTGCCCGGATAATCCGTTGGTAAATGTTGCACTAAGTGCCCATGTGTTAGAAGGTGAACCCTCAGAGATCTTGATTTTATTTGCCCATGGCGCGGGAGCGAATCGAGACTCAGACTTTATGTGCCAAATGGCCGCAGGTCTTGTCGACAAGGGCTTTCAAGTGATGCGTTTTAATTTTCCCTACATGCAGGCTAATGCCATGGATGGTAAAAAGCGACCGCCAGACAGGGCACCAAAGCTGCTTGCCTGTTTTAGCGAGATGCTCGATGTGGCGCACGCTCAGCCTAAGGTTAAGCGGGTGGTCTTGATGGGCAAATCCATGGGCGGACGCATGGCGGCGTTACTGGCTTGTGATAGCGTACAAGCCAGCCGTATCGATAGGGTTATTTGTTTAGGTTATCCCTTTATTCCGCTTAAGGGCGGTGAGCCTAGGTTGGAACCCCTGAACGACTGCCAAGTGCCCGTGTTAGTGCTGCAAGGGGAGCGGGATAAGTTTGGCGGTAAGATGCAAATCTCTAGCTGGCCGCTTAAGCGCGATATCCAAATTGAATACTTAGCCGATGGGGATCATAGTTTTGTCCCAAGAAAGTCGTCAGGTACGACTGAAGCGGCTAACCTTGCACTGGCTGTTGATTTATCAGCAAAATTTATTGGCTAATGTTTCTTCTTGATATGACGTAAAGTGCTCAGAGTCTGGATTAACGGCTCGGGCGTCATCCGTTGTAAGGCCTATTGGTTTTTGGAGGTTAAAATGCGTAAAGGATTGTTGTTACTCGCCGCGGTAAGCGGATTTTTTGCGGTCGCGCTAGGTGCTTTTGGTGCCCACGGTTTAAAAGCCGTGGCGCCCCCAGAGTTGATTGAAGTGTTTAATCTTGGGGTGCAATACCACTTCTACCATACGTTTGCCTTGATTGTGGTTGCTTTTGCGGGGCAGTGGTTAACCTCACGTTTACTCGATTGGGCGGCGTATTTATTTATTGCGGGTATAGTGCTGTTTTCTGGCTCGCTCTACGGTTTGGCGCTGGTCGGCAGCAAATGGTTTGGCCCTATCACGCCGATGGGCGGCGGCTGTTTCCTCTTAGGTTGGTTATTGCTGGCCGCGGCCGTATGGCGCCATAAAGTGGTGGATGGTAACGAGTCATAATGCTTGTATGGCGCAGCCACTGCGCCGTGCGTCCACGCAGCCAATAGCACAAAAGCCCGATAGCAAATCGGGCTTTTGTGTATTGAAATTGCTATACTGGCGCTCAAATCGATAGTCGGCCATGTTTATGGCTTGGATTTCTTAAGGATCTCCATGAAAAACCTATTTTATTTTGCCGTGCAGGCTATGAGAAAGAATGCGCAGCAGAAATCCAACAGCGAGCGGCTGAGCTCAATGTGGGTGGCTTTGTTAAGGCCAACAATAACGATGCCTATGTGGTATACCAATGTTTTGACGATGATGGCGGCGATACCTTGGCCAAGCAACTGTCGTTAGATTCGCTGATCTTTGCTCGTCAGATGTTTGCCGCGAGTGAACTGCTAGCCGATTTGCCCGAGTCTGACCGTGTCAGCCCGATTGTGGCAGCGCTCAGTGAGGTGAGTAAAGCGGGCGAGCTGAGGGTTGAAACCCCTGATACCAATGAAGCAAAAGAGCTGTCGGCATTTTGCCGTAAGTTTACTGTGCCTTTACGCCAGCATTTGAAAAAATCCGGTAGTTTACTGGCGCAAGAAAATCCTAAGCGTCCGATTATTCATGTGTGTTTTGTTGGCCCAGGACGCGCCTACGTTGGTTATTCCTTCAGCAACAACAGCTCACCCTATTTTATGGGGATCCCGCGTCTGAAAATGGCCGCCGATGCACCAAGTCGCTCAAGCCTGAAACTCGATGAAGCATTCGCGCAGTTTGTGCCTAAAGAAGCGCAAGAAGAGCGGGTTCGCAGCGGCATGAATGCGGTGGACTTAGGCGCTTGCCCTGGTGGCTGGACCTATCAGTTAGTGCGTCGTGGCATGATGGTCTCGGCGGTCGATAATGGCCCAATGAACGAAAAACTGATGGAAACCGGACAAGTGAAACATTTCCGTGAGGATGGTTTCCGCTTCGAGCCACAGCGTAAAAACATTTATTGGTTAGTGTGTGACATGGTTGAAAAACCAGCGCGCGTGGCTGAGCTGATTGAAGCTTGGGCCATCAATGGCTGGTTTAAAGAAGCAATTTTCAACCTCAAGCTGCCGATGAAGAGCCGTTATAAAGAAGTGATGGCGATTTTGAATACCATGCAGGAAATCCTCAAGGAAAACGGCATCAACGAATTCCAGTTGCAGTGTAAGCACTTATACCATGACCGCGATGAAGTGACGGTGCACTTATGGCTTAAGCCTAGCCAGCCTTGGAACTAATCTACGGTTTTTTACCGTTCTGTTAGTGAGTGAAGCCCCAAGTCATGTTTGGGGCTTTTTATTTGGCTGTTCTGCTAGGGCGGCCATAAAAAACGCACCCTAAGGTGCGTTTTTTGTTTCGCGCAAAGCGATTATGACAGACGGTCAAGCACCGCTTGAGTGAAGTCAGTCGTACCGTGGGTGCCGCCTAAATCGCGAGTCGTACGGTCGCCTTCTTCAATCACTGCCGATACGGCTTTACGGATCATGTCGGCTTTATCAGCCATGCCTAAGTATTCCAGCATTTGGATAGAGGCTAAGATCACTGAGGTTGGGTTAGCGAGGTTTTTACCCGCGATATCTGGCGCGCTGCCGTGAACCGCTTCGAAAATCGCTGCATCACGGCCAATGTTGGCGCCGGGTGCCATACCTAAACCACCGACTAAACCGGCACACAGATCCGACAGAATGTCACCAAACAGGTTGGTGGTCACGATGACGTCGAAGTTTTCTGGGTTCATCACTAACTTCATGCAAGTTGCATCGACGATCATTTCTTCAGTTTTGATGTCTGGGTAGCGTAGGCTCACTTCGCGGGCCACTTTCAGGAACAGACCTGAAGTTGACTTCATTATGTTTGCTTTGTGCACGATAGTGACTTTCTTGCGGTTTTCTTTACGGGCCAGTTCGTAAGCGAAGGTCGCGATTTGCTCTGCGCCTTGGCGAGTGACAATACTGGTCGCTTCTGCGGTGCTGCCGTCTTCAGACACTTTTTGACCGTGGCCTGAGTACATGCCTTCGGTGTTTTCACGCACTGTGATGATATCAATGTTTTCATAACGGGCTTGAGTGCCTTTGAAAGACAACACAGGACGCACGTTCGCGTACAGGCCGAATTTCTTACGTAATGTCACGTTGATAGAGGTGAAGCCTTCGCCTACTGGTGTCGTCAGCGGGCCTTTTAGGGTGATGCGGTTTTTTTCGATCAGTTCTAAAGTACGCTGCGGAAGTAGTTCGCCTTGCTTCTCGAGAGCGGTTAAGCCTGCATCTGCAAATTCATATTCAAAATCACAACCTGCTTTATCAAGAATTTTTAAGGCTGAATCAATAATACTTGGGCCAATTCCATCACCTGGAATTACGGTTATCGTTCTTTTTGACATGGAGAAGTCCTTCCACGGTTCGTCGTTACTGCAATTGTCCGACCCGGGATCAGCCGGGTAACATGACTATGAATTTGGTGTTTTTTCTCACTATTATTTTAACCGTCTTTGGTCAAACTTCACAGGAAATAGTGAGCAATATCACGATTTTTTATTGGGTAAAACTTGTAAAAATACTGGGTTATAACGATGATGGAGAGCCAATGGTTAAAAAAGTCTACTTTAGTCTAACAACTACATAAAAGAGGAAGACATTGAAGTTATTACCTATCACATCGCTAGTGCTGTTATCCCTCGGAATATTGCAGCATGCCCATGCTGAAACTAGCACTAAACCCCTTACCCTAAACGACATCATGCATTTTGAGTCCCTCGAAAAGCCCGTTATCGCTGACAATGGTCAGGTGCTGGCGGTTGAGGTGGCACCGGATCGTGGCGATAGCCATGGTTTGATTAAGAATCTACAAACAGGTAAAGCGTTTCAGATTGAAGGTGGCTCGGATCCTATCGTGAGTCACACAGGCCGTTATGTAGCCATGGCGGTTAAACCCAGTTTACTCACCGTTGAAACCAGCGATGCTAAAGCGAAGAAAAAGCTTAAGGCCGATATGGTGCTGCTCGACACAGAAACGGGCACGCAAACCAAATTTGAACGGGTAAAAGAATTTGTCTTTAGCGACGATGGCGCGCATTTAGCCATTTGGTTTGAAGCCGACGAAGAGGCCAAGAAAGACACCAAAGAGAAAACCGAAGGCACTGATGATAAGCCCAAAGCCGAAAAGGTGAAGATTGATAAGTTCGACCAAGGCCGTCGTTTGAGTTTAGTGAATTTGTCTTCACCATCGCAGCGGGTGGATCTGGAGCATGTGACCGCCTATCAGTTTGATAAAGACAGTCGCCGCTTGGCCGTCGCGGTTAATGATATCGAAGCAAAGCAACATCAATTGCAACTAATTGATTTGAAAAACTACAAAAAATCAACGGCATTTGATTCTCAAACCCAACAAATCGGTGCGGTTTCACTGTCGAAAAATGGTCGCTGGCTGGCCTTTACTCAAGGAGATGCGAGTGAATTACCCTATGGCCGCAGCTATCAGCTAAGCCTAGTCGATATCGCTTCGGGCAAAATTCGCCCTGTGCCAAACACCAAAGAGTGGACGTTAAACCGTTACGCCAGTTTAAACTTTTCATTAGACAGTGAGCGACTCTTCTTTGGCCGTGTGCCTGAGGTGAGCCAACAGCTCAGCCTGAAGAAAATCGCCGAAGAAAAAGATCTTTATGATAAAGAGATTGTGACTGGCCAGCGCGGGCTTAAAGTCTGGCATGGGGACGATCCGCGGATTAAACCCCATGAAATTAAGCAATATGAGGCAGAGCAAAAGCGTACTTATTTAGCGGTACTGCATTTAGGCTCTAACAATGTGGTGCAGCTTGGCGATAAAACGGTGCCGGATGTCACCCTGTCACAGCATAAGCGTTTTATGCTGGCAAGCTCTGACTTACCCTATCGCAAGATGATCACTTGGGCTGGGTTCTATCAAGATTATTATTTGGTGGATATCAATACGGGTCGCAAGTTGCCGCTGTTAACCCAACAACCCAGTGATGCTGAGCCAAGCTTATCGGGCGACGGTAAATATGTGGCCTATTATCAGCAAGGTCATGTGTATTTATACGATATTGCCGAAGGTCGCCGCACTAATCTGACCCAGTCTTTAAAGGTGAGTTTTGCCGATGAAGATCATGATTCTCCCTCCAATGCGCCGGGTTATGGTTTTGGCCCTTGGCTTAAGGACGATGCCGGCTTCCTCGTCTACGATAAATTCGATGTGTGGCAGTTTAACACCGCATCGAAAACGGGCTTTGCCTTAACAGCAGGGCAGGGACGCGCTCAAAAAATTCAATATCGTGTTGAAGGTTTAGTCGATAATCCCGATGAGCCAACGACGCTTGCCTACAACGCTACTGTGCTGCTGCATGGTTACAGCGACAAGACTAAGGCCGATGGTTTTTATCAAGCGACCCTTGGCGAAGCGGGCGTTAAGACCCTGATGGAAGGCGAGTATAAATTAACTGTGCTTGGGCGCAGTAAAGATGCCGATACCTTGGTGTTTTCTAAGGAGCGATTTGATCTCTTCCCCGATTTATACACCGCAAGCTATCAAGCGCCACAACAAGCAGTGAAGCAAACCGATTTTGATAAGCAGCGCCAAGCTTTTAATTGGAGCCAAGCTGAATTAGTGCATTGGATCAATGGTGATGGTAAACCCCTCGATGGTGTGTTGATAAAACCGACCAATTATCAAGCGGGCGAGCGTTATCCTGTGCTGGTGTACTACTATGAATTGATGACCGACAGACTGCATGCCTTTCCGCAAATGAAGGTTAACCACAGACCCAACTTTGCTTGGTATGTGAATAACGGTTATGCGGTATTTTTGCCGGATATTCGTTTCGATATCGGTTATCCCGGTGCCAGCTCAGTACAAACATTGACCTCGGGTGTGCAAAAGCTTATCGAGATGGGTGTTGCTGATGCTAACGCCATTGGTTTACAAGGACATTCTTGGAGTGGTTATCAAACGGCCTTTGCCATCACCCAAACTAAGATGTTTAAAGCAGCGGTGGCGGGGGCGCCAGTGGCGAATATGACCAGCGCATACAGCGGTATTCGCCATGGCACTGGGCTTGCGCGCCAATTCCAATACGAAACCGGCCAAAGCCGCATAGGTGAAAGCCTTTTCGCTGCGCCGCAAAAGTATATTGAGAACTCGCCAGTCTTCTATGCCGATCGCATTCAAACGCCGCTGATGATCATGTTTGGCGATAAAGACGATGCGGTGCCTTGGGAGCAAGGTGTTGAAATGTACTTGGCGATGCGCCGTGCGGGTAAAGATGTGGTGTTTTTACAATATGAAGATGAACCCCATCATCTGAAGAAATACCCTAATAAGCTCGATTACAGCATTCGGATGATGGAATACTTCGACCATTATCTTAAAGGCAAACCCGCGTCAGCCTGGTTAAGCCAAGGCGAAGCCTATGTCGAATATAAAGCCGATGATGAGTAATCTTCTGTTTTAGGTTTATCTATAAGTAAAACGCCACCGTAAGGTGGCGTTTTTTATGCTGCAAAGGAAGTTAGAGTTAATTAATATCATCTAATTAAAGTTGCGATTCATAAGCTTTTGGACAATTTCGAGTTAAAGTCTTAACTCTAACGCGTCTGCTTCAGATAAAAATATCTATGGGTTAACGCCAAGTTAACCGGCAGAGCGGAGCCGGCCTGACGGCGGAGCGGTTTGCAGCGGGGCGTAAAATTTACGGAGCAAATGCCCCGCTGCAAACTGTCCGCGTTGAACGCCTGGTTAGGCAGCAATGTTTAGCTAGCCAGAGCTGTACGTATTTTGGCAATTCCATTCTTGAGTTCGAAACAGAGGTTTGCAAAGTCACTAGAATAAGAACGACTTTCTGCTTGAGGGGATAGTATTTTGTGGTCTGCGTCGACTCGAAGCTGTGCCACTTTCTTCAGCGGGCCGCGCAATGCATTGGGAACCCCCAATTCAGACTCTAGCAATTCAAGAAGCTGCAAGCTACTTAGCGGTCGCTTGGATTCTGAGTGGATAAAATTTTCTTGGGATTTGGCAAAGCGATCTTGTAGCAATGCCTTTATGGTGGGCTGCGACAAGGCATCTGGCCCAACCACTTTGTACAGTTCGCTTGCACAGTCGCAATAAGACTTATACGTTTGCTCTACTGGCATTCGAAGATGCACGTTCTCCGTGCGAGCGAAAAGCGCTAAAGGCTTTGTATCCAAATTGACACCCGCTACCTCAGTCAAGAGGTCGCCAATTGGGTCAGGATATTCTACCCAGGCACCTTCATAGGTCCGGCTAAGAAAGATTTGGAAGTTTTCATCAGAAGGGTCTATCGAAGGATCGTTAATTTCATGAGCGTGCCAGTAGTGCTGCTCGGAAGACCCCATGTGAGCGAGATCTTTGTAAACCGCGCTGATGGAGATGTGCCCTGAATGAAGCCGACATTTGCCGTACCTGACATATAAGTGGCGATCTTCGCTTGCTCCAGAGCACGATGTGATAGACCCCCCTGAAAGAGAGTCTTCAATCTCATAAAACTCTGGATGATCAAAGTATCTTGAAAGCACTTCCTCGTTGAAGTACACCAATCCGTACTGATGAGCGCCAAGGTGAAGCCTGATAATGTACTCCGGTAGCTTTTGTCTCGGGAGCTCAGAACTGTAATACGCGTCCGCAAGGACTTGCTTGGACGGAAAAAAGACGTGTGTTCTTAAAGGAGTTTGAGTAAAACCTGCTTTAGGATTTTCTGTATCGAAAGATCGTTGGGTGAATTCGGCGTCACGATTCATCTTTCCGTAACCCGCGTCGCACAAAGACTCGACTTCTTTGCAGGCTTCCTCATTGGAGATGCCAAACTGGTGCGCTAATTCGGAGGCAGTTATTCCTGCAGGGTTCTTGAACCATCTGGCAGCGCACTCTGCGAGGATTGCTTTTTGAATTTCCTTCATGCTATCGACCGTTCGTGATTGATTGATGCCTAACGTTTGGTTAAGGGGCCGGCTTTAGCCGGTCCCAGTGAGCGAAGCGAGCGCTTTGAACCAATTGTTATGCTGTTAGACTTTATCGCCTTTATTTTCTTCTTGCTCTTTGGGTTGAAACTCCTTCCACCATCCAGTGTACTTGCAGTCATAACAGATAAGATCTTGGGTGTCTTGGCCCATGATTTTTTCTTTTATAGGTGTGCTTTTTGAGCCACATTTTGGACAAACAGTATTTGCTCGAATCATTTTTATCCTCAGTACGATTTTGGTAGATCGGCATAACATTTTATTAGTGCGCATGCGCGTTTATCACGTTAGACCAGTGAAAACGCGCACGGTTAACTATCTGTATGCAAAGAACTTATCAGCTTTCTGCCAAATACACCATCTGGAAAACGCGCATGCGCGTTTTCCAAACCTATTAACTAAAATTCAGTTACTATATTCACCTGATTTTATAGAGTTTTATTTATTGCGGATGGAATTAGTGCACACTGATTTTGTCTCAAAATCATACCAAAACACCTAAATTTAAATACGACTGTATACCCATACATTGTTAGCCGATTTCTGGTAAGGTCAAACACTAGGTAAATGGATGAGATTTTGTATGGCAACAAGAGTAGGTATTTTCGATTGAGATAACGAGCCGAAACAAGGAATGGGGCAGTTCTGTAATATAAATGGCAATGTATTGATTTACAATGCCATTTTGGGAGATAGCTTAACAAGCTTTGGATATTTAGCTTAGGGATGATGGTGATATCAGAGCAAAATCAATTTTTGCTTGAGCTTTCGACCTCTTTGGCGGTGCGGCTAACAATATCTGTGCCAGCTTCGAGATACTGTTTATAGGTATCATCGCCCCAGGCCACGAGTTTATTATCTTTAAAAATCAGCGGGGTGCATTCTTCTTTGCTGGTCACGCCATCGGATTTTTCATGGTGAGTACGATAAAAGAGCACTTGTAGCTGGCTATCCTTAAGGGATTTGGCCTCTGTAAAATCGGCCTTACCAAATAGGGTTTTGACGGCGGAAATATCTTGCCCGAGTGTTAAATCGTTTAATTTCTGGCTGTTATAGACTTGCCTATCTTCCCAATCCATTTCATCTGGAGTGGGCTCATATACGAGTACCACTACGGCGACGAAGGCGACATAGGCGGCAAATATGCTACCAATAATAACCGAGGTTTTTGATTTCATTGAATCTAATTCCTTTGCATATCCAATGTGTTATTTGGCAAATGAATAAAATACGCCTTTGATGACCTGAGGTAAACGGCTTTATTGCAACTTAGTGTTAACAAGAGGCGCTAGTCGACGGGTGGCGTATGAATAGGGCTATTGACCCGAAAATCTTTTAAGTTGATGTTTAAGGGTAAATCGGTTTGTAGTTGGGCTAACTTATAACTGAGCCGTGCTATATCTCGGCCTTCTGCCAATTTTTTTGCTTGTTTGGCGCCGAGATTGGACAACGAGGAAAACAGTGCCGCTAAGGTTCTAAAGGTTCGGAGTAACTCGGCGGCCGATTTGGGGCCAATACCTGCGATACCGGGGATTTTATTGCCGCTATCACCAGCCAGTGCCATTAAATCGAGAAATTGGCTGCGATCGACTCCCAGTTTTTGTTCAAGCTCTGCGATGTTGAGATATTGCTGATTAAAGTGATCCCACTGGCTGATCCGCGGATGATTGAGTTGGCTAAAACCTTTATCCGTCGACACAATAATGGCTTCACCTTGGGCTTTGGCGGTTTTCATTGCAAGGGTGGCGATAACATCATCGGCCTCAGCAGCGGCATAAATTGATTGGATTTGTAAACTGTTAAGGTGTTCTTGCAATGCCGTTAAGCCCGCCGCCAGTGGCTCAGGCATAGGTTTACGGCCCTTTTTATAATCAGGGTAGAGCTGTTTACGCCAAGAGATCTCATCCCCATCCCAGACGATAGCGACATGGGTTGGGTGATGAATGCGCAGCAGTTTAGTGCAGGCGGCACTCACACGCTCCGTTAAACTGTCCATATCGTTCTCATCTGGGATCGCCGCATAAATCCGGCGGACTAAGTTGAGACCATCGATAATTAAAAACTTATTCATTGGCGGTTTTTGTTTTACTTCACGATTTGATAGCAGGGAACATAAGCGCTTCCCGGCAGTTTCATCCTATGCTGGGCGACAAAGGCCCCCAGCAAATTGTCCATCAACTCCATTAAATGCGGATCCCCTTTAATGTGGAAGGGACCTAATTGCTCAATTTGCTTGATGGTGTCAGATTTTACATTACCCGCTACGATACCCGAAAAGGCTTTGCGCAGGTTGGCTGCAAGCTCCGCTTTGTTGGTTTGAAAATGTAAATTTAAGTTTGCCATTACCTCATGGGTGGGAGTGAAGGGCAGTTGAAATTCTGGCTCAATTTTTAGCCCCCATTGATATTGGTAAGCATCTCCTGTGGCACGGCGATGGTTTTTCACTTGCTCCATGCCTTGCTTCATCACCCGAGCGACTTCGGCAGGATTATCAATAATGATTTGGTATTTTTGTTGCGCTTCAGGCCCTAAGGTAGCAGCGATAAACTCATCAATTTTAATAAAATAATCTGCGCTTTCGCTGGGGCCAGTTAATACCAGTGGGAAGGGCGTTTGTTGGTTTTCTTTATTGAGCAAAATCCCCAGTATATACAGCAGTTCTTCGGCTGTACCCGCACCGCCGGGGAAGATGATAATGCCGTGACCTAAGCGTACAAACGCTTCTAGGCGTTTTTCGATATCGGGCAAGATCACCAACTCGTTAACGATTTGGTTAGGCGGCTCAGCGGCGATAATACTTGGCTCAGTGAGACCAATATAACGGGCATTTTTAATCCGTTGTTTAGAGTGACCAATCGCTGCGCCCTTCATCGGGCCTTCCATTGCGCCAGGGCCGCAACCAGTGCAAATATCTAATTCCCTTAGGCCGAGTTGATAACCGACTTCACGGGTATATTGGTATTCGATGGCATTAATGCTGTGTCCGCCCCAGCAAACCACTACATTAGGATCTTTCATGGGCGCAATGGCGCGGGCATTACGCAAAATATCAAACACGACGTTAGTAATGTGGCTAGCATTTGTTAAATTGATATGTTTTAGGGTGTCGTATTTGTCGCTGATGTAGAGAATATCTCTGAGCACCGAAAACAAATGCTCTTGGATCCCAGTGATAATTTGGCCATCAACAAAGGCTTGTTCCGGTGGATTGATAAGCTCGAGCTTAACCCCGCGTTCACGTTGCAGTACATTGATGTCGAAGTCGTGATATTGCTCGAATAGTGCTTTAGAATTGTCGGTCTTTAAACCCGCGGCGAGTACCGCGAGTGAGCAGTTACGATACAGTTGATATAGGGCGCTTTTGGCGCTTTTTTTGAGGCGATCAACTTCAAGTTGTGAAAGCTGATCCATGCTGCCCTTAGGGCTGACTTTTACTATCATTTATCACTCCTTCGTATCGACAGGAGTGATAAGAAGCGACGTATAGTCTGACTTAGTTATACGTCAATCACGACCCTGTCTCTACTTTCATGTTTTGCTTTGTAGAGTGCTGCATCGGCGCGCTCAAAGGTTTCGTGTATGAGCTCATTGCCCATGACTCGTGCAGCCCCTATAGATACTGTAACTGTAATTCGCTGATTTTTAAATTTAAATGGAATATTTTTTACTTTTTCTCTAACTCTGTTTAAAAGTTGAGCGATATCGTTATCGTCAATATCTGGCAAAATGAGCACAAATTCTTCACCGCCGTAGCGGGCGACAAACTCGGTATCCCGTAAAGAATTTTTTAATGCCATGGCGATGACCTGTAGGGTTTTGTCCCCGGTACTGTGGCCAAAACTGTCATTGATGCTCTTAAAGTGATCGATATCTGCAATCGCAATCCATAGTGGAGATTTATGACGTTGGTAATTGCGATACTCAAGCTCCATGCGCTCTTCTAGGGCGGCACGGTTAGGTAATTGAGTTAGGCTGTCCAGCAGATTGAGCTTTTGTTGTTCGAAAAGTCGTTCTTTATAGGTATTGGCCTCATTGCTAAGCTCGTTAAGCTCTTTGCGCATGGTTTCCATCGATTTACGCAGTAAGGCTTGCTCCCGTTGCTCTAAGGCTTCTTTGCGGGCGAGGGCGGAGCGAATCGAATTGAGCTGTTCGGTTAAACGTGCTTTGAGGTCGACAATATCGTCAGTATCGATAATGGCTTCACCCACATTATCGACTCGAGAATTGATTTCACGATTAAGCTGGGTTTTAAGTTGGAAACTACGCTGGTTGTGATTATAGGATTCACTAACGACTTCCCGCACTGCTGCTAAGGCATCGTTTAAGGCGTAGAGAAATTCCTGAGAGGCGGATTTTTCCCGTGCAATATTATCGAGCAGCAGGGATAAAATCGTTTGATAAGCCTCCAGTAAATTATCGATTTCAATATCGGATGCTAGCATTTCTTTAATGACAAGCACTTGATCGCGTTGATCTTTACGGAATTCAATTTCCGAGATCATTTGTGCCAACTCATGGGCGAGTTGTCTGTGCTTTGGTAACACATCTAACTTTTCAGTTTCATTAAACTGTTGCTGTAGGATGGTGTCGTAGAAGCCGATAATTTGTTTTACTTTAGGAATGTACTCCCACACCGTATGGAACGGTTTAGCGAGATCTTGCTTAAAGTAGTTAATTTCTTTTTTGAGCTTTTCTGGTACAGAGTTAACCCGTTGAATTTGGCGGACGACCTGTGCAAGCCCTGCGCGACTTTCTTCAAGTTGTACCATTACGTGGTGGTATTGGCCTTTTAATAGGCGTTCAACATCGACCAATTCAGGTAGGGCTTCATCGACTCGCTCAAAGGTATTTAAGTTATGGCGAAGTTTGGCAAGCTTATTATCCAATTCTAAGTTTTGACCTTTGCAGGCAAGACTTAAATGACCAATAAATTGGAGTAAAGTTTGTAACTTAGCATTTCTATCTTCATTGACTTCATCGAGGGCAAGTTTTGCCGAATGAAGTTTCTGTTGAAGTAATGCAAGTTGTGTAACAGTCGCGTTGGAATCCTTCATCCGGAGTATTTTCCTAACTCTGCAGGGCTAACAAGCAAGACGTCCTCTGTCCAGATTAGCGTTTAACTCATATGCTTCTAATGTTATAACAATGGTCGTAGAGTGCAAATTGCTTTGCTTGTACGATAGTGATTAATTGTCGATATTGATCAAATATTTTCTAACAAATGCCGATTTTGGTTATTTTCCCAGCAAGGCCATACAATATCTTCCTTTATCGCATTCGTCTCGACTCGGATCAGGCCGCGTTCAATACCTTTCTCTAAGTGCAAAAACAGCGGGTCGGCAAACAGTGTCGGTGGCACAAAATCTAATGCTCTGAGACTCACATAATAGCAAGTGTCATTTGGCAAACTTCGTGCGCCAGCGAGTGCCATTTGCACGGTTTCAAACAGCAATTTGGGGGCAATGTTAATCTCCGCTTTGGCAAGCAGGGGCAAATTGATAAAGCCGAGATTGAAACTAGGCGTAAATGCTTGTTTATCGAATTGCTGTTGAAGTTGTGTTAACACTTGCTGTGGTTCTACGGCCTCAGTAAACCTGACCGCAAATAAGCCTTGGCGGATCACATAGACGGGCATAAACAGACTATGGCTAATATGGTTTGTGAGCTGACGGGTCATAGTATTGGCAAAATATTGGCCGTGATTGAGGTCAGTCGATATATGGTCGCGAAATTCAATTAAAGCTAGCGCAGTGGTTTGAGAGCTAGGCGGGTTTAGCGTCAGATCGTTTAATAGTGCAGCATATCCCTTATGATGGGTAAAAGGTTCTTCTAAGCTTAATTGAAGCAGCGATGCGTTTTGCTGTTTGCTCTTGCGTCGTTGATTTAGTAAGAAGATAACTGCTATCACCAACAAGGTTATGATAAGACCACTAAATGCCAGGAATTGATTAGTATCCTTAGCGGTTTGAATGGCATCATTTAACTTGCTTTGAATCATATTGAGTTCTAACTTGAGCTGCTGTTCAGCAAGGACTGAAGCAGTGACGCCAGGATCTTTAGCGGTGTCTTTTAATGAGTTGTTTAACTCAATAATCTTTTTTTGTGTGTTGATCACTTTGGCTTGATCTTGCTGTTTTTCTGCCGAAAGGGCGATTTGTGTCAGTGCTGATTTTTGCTCCTCTGGTAGATTTAAATCTGTCGCCAACGCTAAAGCGTTTTCAGCATGCCCCATCATCAATGGCCAATCTTGCTTGCCTTGAGCAATTTCACCAATCAGTAATTCGTTATAGACCAAGTAATGATGGCTTTGTTTTTCAGTGAATATTTTATTAGCCATCAACAAATACTTAAGTGCATTCACATCATCATTAAGATGCGAATAAGCTTGACCTAAATTGTGGAAATTAAGCCCTTGAGCGATGTAATTACCGCGTTTAGCATCGAGTTGCTGAGCATTAAGGTAGTAATCAATGGCGCGGTTCCAATCCCCTTGCTCACCATACACCATGGCAATAACTGTCATACAGCTGGAAAGATAAGTATCGTTCCCTAGCTTTTTAAATCCTGCTGCGGCTTCGTGGGCATTTTTTAACGCTTCATCCCATTGTTTTAAATCACGATACACCTTAGCGAGTTGTAACTGAAGATGCGTTTTCATTGACGGATAATTGGAGCGATTTGATAGTCGAATCGCTTCACTATAATGTTGCAATGATTTGGTTAGTTGTTGATTTTTATTATAGTAGTGCCCTAGTTTCGATTCGGCCGCCGCGATGAGGTAGTCGTTTCTGAGCTTATAAGCAATATCGCGATAAGTGTGAAAATGCATTAGTGCAGGTACATCTTGGCGAATAACCAAGTGCATGCCACCTAAATGTTCATGGATGGTATGTTTTAGCAGCATAGACTCAATATCAACGCTTTCGCTGATCTGTGTCAGTGCTTCGTTATAAAAAGCGATCGCTTCTTGGTATTTTTGTTCGGTGCGACCGATATAGCGCCCCTTTAGCATGGCGACGGTGGCTTGCTCGAAGGGCGTTTGCGCTATGCTTGCCAGAAGTTCGATTAAGTTGTTTGCGTCTTGAAAACCCACCTTGGTTTTGACATTGGGTTCCAGATTTAACCGTGCGAGGAGTTGCAGTATGTGCTCAAACTCATCACTGCTGTAGCCCTGTTCTTGGGCTGCTCGTTCGAATTGTTCACGGTTCTTAAAGGTGATTGGAAAAGAAATCGACTGATTAAGCCTGTCATACATTTTTTGTGGCGTTTCACGCAATTCTATTTCTTCAGCCTCAAGATCGACCGCCAATGTTTGAAAAGAAATAGATATTAACAAGGTCACGAAAATAACAATGAGTTTATGCATGTGTAGGTGGCCCTATATTCCCTAAGTCAAGGAACTTATTTTGTTAGCTTTTGTTAGCGCCTAATGAGGATGCTACATCGACTTGTTATACTTGGAAAAAATATAAGAAGCATAATAACAGAAGACGGAAGGAAGTCAGAGTGAAACCCAATAGATTATCTATTTTGGCATTAAGTGTATTAGGGTCGGCTAACGTATTTGCCGATGTGGATTACAAAATTGATTTAAGCCAACCCCAACATCATCTTGCACAGGTGAGTGTAACGTTTCCCGAAGCGAAAGCAGGTGAGTTAACGGTTAATCTTCCTGTGTGGCGTACGGGTAAATACCAAGTGTTACCACTCTCTGATGGCGTGCGTTTATTCACGGCAAAAGACAGTAAGGGCAATCCACTCCTATGGAAACGCAGTGCTAGTGGCGAGTGGAAAATTGCCTTAGATAATCCAACCAATGTAACCGTGAGTTATCAACTTTACGCCAATGAATTAGGCCAGCGCGTGCGTCATATTGATTCAAGCCATGCTTATCTCGATGCCAGTGGCGTATTAATGTATAGCCCGCAATTTCGAGAAGACCCAGTAGCAGTACAATTAACCGTGCGCGAAAACTGGCAGAGTTATTCGGGCATGTCGTCAGGCAAAATGGCGCATTCATTTATTGCACCTAATTATGATGTGCTAATTGACTCCCCCATTGAAACAGGGGTGAGTACTCACAAAAAATTTAGTGCTAATGGCAAAGACTATGAATTAGTGTTTTGGGGTGAAGGCAACTACGATGCCGATAAGGTGGTGAAAGACTTAACCGCATTGAGTGGCCAAGCTAAAGCGATCTGGGATGATTATCCTTTTGATCGTTATGTTTATATGGTGCATGCCACCAGCGGGGCGGGCGGCGCGACCGAGCACTTAAACTCGACGGTTATTCAACTGCCGCGGTTTAGTTTTCGCGAGCGTAAGGATTACCTACGCTTTATTAGCACGGCGTCCCATGAGTTTATTCATACTTGGAACGTTAAAGCCTATCGTCCGGCAGGTTTGGTCCCCTACGATTATCAGCATGAAAACATGACCGAACTGTTGTGGATTGCCGAGGGATCAACTAGTTATTTCCAAGGACAATTGTTGCTGCGCGCAGGAGTGATGACGCCAAAAGAATTTTTAGAAGACTTAGCCAAACGTATCGAAAAAAGCGAGCTGACACCTGGGCGTGAAATTCAATCGGTTGCCGAAGCCAGTTTAGGCGAATGGAGCAGTACGGGCGGCGATTATGCGATTAACCACAGTGTGAATATTTACTCCGAAGGTTATTTAGCCTCACTGGCGCTGGATTTCTCTCTGCTGACGGATTCGAATCTTGCCCATTCTTACCGCGACGTGCATCGTAAACTCTATCAGGATTACCGCGTACCTAAGGGGTACACTGTGGCCGATGTGCAGCAAATTCTGAAGGACTTATCGGGTAAGGACTATGGCCCATGGTGGCAAAGTCATGTGAATAGTCCACTGAGCCTTGAGTTTTCAAGCCTGTTGTCTCAGGCCGGATTAGTGATGTCCTACGGTAAAGACGCTAAAGCTGAGCCTTTCACTGGCATGACCTTAAGCAGCGAATATGGCTCTTTAGTGCTTGCCCAAGTATTGCGTAATAGCCCCGCCTGGCAGGCTGGTATCATGGCGGGAGACGAGATTATCGCGATTAATGGCTTAAAGGTGACCGCTCAAGGATTTGATAAGCGCATCAAAGACTTTAAAGTGGGTGATAAGGTCGAAATCACCTTATTTAACAACGATAAAATTAAGCAAGTGGCGTTAACCTTAGGTGAGAAACAAAGCGGCAAGCTAGTGCTCAAAGGCGATGTGAAGGCGACTAAACAGCAAAAAGCCTTCTTCAAGGCTTGGCTGGGCATCGATTGGCCGTTTGATAATAAGGGTGAGCTGCTGACGAAAAGTTAACTTGTTTGCGATTTGAGTGAGTGGGCTTTAGGTTGGCTTATTCGAATCACTACCAATGTGTTACTTCAGTCATAGAGACTAAAAAGGCGCCGCAGTGAACTGAGTCCAACTGCGGCGCCTTTTACTTTTCTAATACTCGCTAGGAAGGAGCCTTGGCCAAATACGATCAGCGTTTTAAGCGTTAAGCTTGAGTCTCTTCAATGCCACCCAATGCAGAAACTAGGGCGTGCATTAGTGCGACTAATTCACTGCCCATTAAGGCAAAGTCAGCATCGAGGCGCGCCATCGGATCTTCATTACCCAACTCATCGTTACCCGCTCTAAATTCTTCGGAGAATTTTAAGCGTTTCACACTGGCATCGGATTGCAGCAATAGCGCAATCGATTGGCCAAAGTGCAGGGCGAGCTTATGCACTTCTTTGCCGGTTTCTAGGTGGGCAAGTACTTCGTCTTCTTTTAGATCTTGCTGCTTAAAGCGTACTATGCCGCCTTCATCTGCGGCAGATTTCAGCTCAGCTTCATCTTGCATTTCAAAGGGTAATGGTGCGCTGCCATTTTTAAGCCATTCAGTTAATTGGCTTTCAATCGGTGCTTTAAAGCTTAATGGGATCACTGGCAAGCTACCTAAGGCCTTGCGTAATAAGGCTAATAATTCTTCTGCCTTAGTGGCGCTTGAGCTGTCGACGAGGATCATTTCTAGCTCAGGTAAAATCAGTGCGCGAGTTTGGCTGCGGCGCGAAAAAGCGCGTGGCAATAGGCTAGTGATGATTTCATCTTTTAGCGCATCTTTTTCTTTTTTGGCGAGTTTACGATTTTCTTCGTCTTCAATTTGTGCCACTTTTTCTTCTAATGATTCTTTAATTACTTGACCAGGAAGAATTTTTTCTTCTTTAGTGACACAGATTAGATGACGATTGTTGGCGCTGTGCACTAAGGTGCTGCCCTGTTTACCTAAGGCATTGGAAAACCCAAATTTGCTGACGTCTTGGCTGGCGCACGGGGAAAATGTGAAATCGGCAAGTGCGGTTTCAAGTGCTTCTGTCTCGATGGAAAAAGGTTTATTGAAACGATAAAGAGTAAGATTTTTAAACCACATAAGATGCGCTCATTGGAAAAATAAAGTCGCAGTTTACGGCATAGTTGCGGCGGGGTAAACCTACCTGAAATCGTTAAATTTTGCCTTGGTTGCAGAATTCATCAAAATGTAACATTGAGAAAAACTCAGCTATAACCCTTGGTGTTAATGGGTTTTGTCTTTTGTAGGTGGTGCGGTTTTATGGTGGTAGTCCTAAGTTGTCACAATTGAAATAAAACTGAAACAGATTCATTGCAAACTTTCGGTCGTTCCAAACCAATAACCAAGACGAACATAACGTCGAAAGGATTAAATGATGAACGTTTTTTGTAAAACTCTACTTGCTTCTGCGCTAGCTTCTGCAACTCTGGCTTCTGCTTATGCCGCTGAGCCACTGACTGTTTATGGTAAGTTGAATGTTACCGCTCAATCAAACGATGAGAAAGGTGACGCTACAACAACTATTCAAAGTAATGCTTCTCGTTTTGGTGTGAAGGGTGATTTCGAATTATCAAGTTCACTTACTGCTTTTTATACTGTTGAGTATCAAGTAGATACTGGCAATGCATCAAGCGACAACTTTACTGCGCGTAATCAATTTGTTGGTTTAAAAGGCGACTTTGGTTCGTTCTCTGTTGGTCGTAACGATACTTTGCTGAAGATTTCTCAAGGTGATGTTGACCAATTTAACGATCTTTCTGGCGACTTAACAAAATTATTTAAAGGTGAAGTTCGTGCTGCGCAAACGGCAACTTACTTAACCCCTTCCTTTGGTGACTTCGTGTTTGGTGTCACTTATGTTGCGGAAGGTAATGATGTTAAAAGTCAATTTGCTCAAGATGGTTTCAGTGCTGCCGCCATGTATGGTGACGCTAAGTTAAAGAAAACCGCTGTCTATGCAGCCCTTGCGTACGATTCTGATGTGTCTGGATATGAAATCGTGCGTGCTAGCTTACAAGCCAAGTTAGCTGGCATCAAGTTGGGTGGTATGTATCAGCAGCAGGAACAAACGTACAAATACAATGCAACAACGGGCGAACCAGTTGAGGTGTCTGCAGACAGTGCGACTGGCTACCTGTTAAGTGCTGCTTATGATATCAATGCTGTGACATTAAAAGCACAATATCAAGACATGGAAGACTTAGGTGATTCATGGTCAGTGGGTGCGGATTACAGCTTAGGCAAGCCGACTAAAGTGTTTGCTTTCTATACCAACCGCTCTTTAGAAGCGAATACAGATGATGATAAATACATCGGTGTTGGTTTAGAACACAAGTTCTAATCTCAGTATTAAGATTGAATTAAGGAGGCTTCGGCCTCCTTTTTTATTGCGATAAACAAACAGTTATATAAACTTAATATGACAATTATCGCTACTATATAGCTTGTACGGCACACTTATTCATAAATCTGTAATAAAAATGACTAATAATAGCCGTGTTGACATTCACTGACAGAAAATCACCTATGACTGCAAGGATATTGATAGTAGAAGACGAGTTAGCCATCCGCGAGATGCTGACTTTTGTAATGGAACAGCATGGGTTTACCACCTCTGCGGCAGAAGATTTTGATTCGGCCATTGCGCTGCTAAAGGAGCCTTACCCCGATCTGATTTTGTTGGATTGGATGTTTCCTGGAGGAAGCGGTATTCAATTGGCTAAACGCCTCAAGCAGGATGAGTTTACCCGTCAGATCCCCATTATTATGCTCACCGCCCGTGGAGAAGAGGAAGATAAGGTTAAGGGCCTCGAAGTGGGCGCCGATGACTATATCACTAAACCTTTCTCACCCAAGGAGTTGGTGGCACGTATCAAAGCGGTGCTACGCCGTAGCGCGCCGACCCGTCTTGAAGAAACGATTGACGTACAAGGATTGTTACTCGACCCCGTGAGTCACAGGGTAAGTGTTGGCGATACTGTACTCGATATGGGGCCCACAGAATTTCGATTGTTACACTTTTTTATGACACACCCAGAACGTGTCTATAGCCGCGAACAGCTGCTTGATAATGTGTGGGGCACAAACGTATATGTCGAAGACCGAACCGTTGATGTGCATATTCGCCGCCTACGTAAAGCGGTTGAAGAGTCGGGCCATGATCGTCTCATTCAAACGGTTCGTGGTGCGGGTTATCGTTTCTCAACACGTAGTTAGTGCCAAATAAGAGATAGGCACAGGTTAGCTTTTCGGCTATCTTGTGCTCCTCTTATTTAGCCTGATGTTTGGGTTTATTTATGTTCGACTCTTATTCAGGGTACCGGTTGTTTACGCGCTTAGCCGTATTTTTACTGCTTTGTTTGCTCATTGGTTTATTGGTAGGGAAACCCCTCTGGATACTGATCATTGGATTGCTAGGGCTAGTGTTCTGGCATTACCGTCAGTTAGCGCGACTTAATTTTTGGTTATGGCGAGATAGAAAATTAACGCCTCCCCAAGGCACTGGCAGTTGGGAAGGTGTATTTAATGGTATTTACCGCCTGCAAGGTAAAAATCGTCGCCGAGTCGGTCAATTGGCAGCTCTACTTGGGCGTTTCCGTCAAGGCGCTGAAGCCTTACCCGATGCAGCAGTCGTGCTCGACTCAGAGCATAATATCTTATGGTGTAATAAATTAGCTCAGCTGATGTTGGGATTCGTTTGGCCACAGGATAATGGTCAACGAATCGATAATTTAATTCGTCATCCCGATTTTTCTGCCTATATCAAAGCGGCTGAATATAAGGAACCCTTAGAGCTGGCTTCGCCAGTATCGGAGCGGCGTTTACTCGAAATTCGTATCATGGCCTATGGCGATCGGCAGTTACTGTTGATTGCCCGCGATATTACACGGATAAGACAACTCGAAGGCATGCGTAAAGAATTTGTCGCCAATGTGTCACACGAACTCAAAACCCCGCTCACTGTATTGCAGGGCTATTTAGAGATGATGCAAAGCATGGCGGAACCCGATTCGATGAACGCTAAGCCCTTAGCCTTAATGCAGCAGCAGACTCGGCGAATGCAGTCGATGGTCGAACAATTACTGGTGTTATCGCGTATCGAAGATGCGGTGGATATTAATCTTGAGAACACGGTAAACATGTCGCAGCTAATGGAAGTTTTAAAGGAAGAAGCTAAAGCATTAGCGCAGGATAAATATGAGTTAAGTTTCTATTGTGAGCCGGGATTAGATTCCCATGGCAATGAGTTACAGCTTAGAAGTGCTTGCTCTAACCTGATTTCTAATGCGATTCGTTACACTGAACCTGGTGGCAAGATTACGGTGCAGTGGCGTAGCGTTGCTACTGGCGGTCTCTTCAGTGTGACAGATACTGGGGAAGGGATTGCACCGCAGCATATCAATCGCTTAACCGAGCGTTTTTATCGAGTTGACAGCGCGCGCTCACGGCAAACGGGGGGCAGCGGCCTTGGTTTAGCCATTGTGAAACATGCGTTAAGTCATCATCACAGTGAGCTTAATATCAGCAGTGAATTAGGAAAGGGTAGCACTTTCAGCTTTGTGATCCCGCAGCATTTGATTGAACGTAAAAAATAATTGCTATTTAATGTAACGTTATTTTTTATATTAAAAACAGGTCATTATGGCCTGTTTTGTTTTTTATCGGGTTTGAATCGGCGGATTTTTTATAAAAAGGTGTTTTGTCATCTAAGTGTCATATCTTAGACATAGAATTGTCATTGTAGCGATTGATACTGGCTGCGTCTGAAGAAACTTAAGTTACAAATTAGTTAGCTTATTACTGGAGCACATAATGAAACTGAAAAAGCTTGTCGGCGCGATGACTCTTACTGCCGCTGGTGTATTCTCTGCCACTGCAATGGCATCTGTTGATCAATCTCTGCCAACTTACGAGAAAGCAAGTGGGGTATCGGGCAACCTTTCCTCTGTAGGTTCAGATACTTTAGCCAATATGATGACACTGTGGGCTGAAGAATTTAAACAGATGTACCCTAACGTAAATATCCAAATTCAAGCAGCTGGTTCTTCTACTGCGCCACCAGCATTAACTGAAGGTACTTCACAATTCGGCCCAATGAGCCGCAAGATGAAGCCTAATGAAGAAGAAGCCTTCGAAAAACACTACGGTTACAAGCCAACTGCAGTTCGTGTTGCGATTGACGCTTTAGCGGTGTTCGTACACAAAGATAACCCAATCAAAGGCTTAACTGTCGAACAAGTTGACGGTATTTTCTCTTCTACTCACAAATGTGGTAGCAGCGACATCCAACGTTGGGGCGATTTAGGCCTTGACGGTAACTGGTCAGCTAAAGACGTACAGTTATACGGCCGTAACTCAGTATCTGGTACTTACGGTTACTTTAAAGAGCACGCTCTGTGTAAAGGTGACTTCAAGGCCAACGTAAACGAACAACCAGGTTCTGCTTCTGTAGTTCAGTCAGTGTCTCAATCACTGAACGCTATCGGTTACTCAGGTATCGGTTACAAAACTGCTGGCGTGAAAGCCGTTGCCATCGCGAAGAAAGGTAACGAGTTTATCGAAGCGACTGCAGAAAACGCCGCTAACGGTACTTACCCATTATCACGTTACTTATATGTATACGTGAACAAGCAACCAAACAAAGACTTAGCACCAATGGAAAAAGAATTCATCCGTTACGTGCTGTCTAAACAAGGTCAGCAAGTGGTAGAAAAAGACGGTTATGTGACTCTGCCTAAGAGCGTCGTTGCTAAAGATTTAGAACAGTTAGGCATCCGCCTCTAATGCTAAATCGCTAAACCTTAAGGGTCTCTTCGGAGGCCCTTTTTGTTTTGGGGGCTTAAACCACCAACGTCAGTATGGGGTTATCATGCTAGGTGATTACTAGCTGGCGCTTACGACTGAAAATAGGCATAAAAAAAGCAACCTAATTAGGTTGCTGTAAATTCCAATTCGGAATCTGGGGACGGTCGCGCTAGAAACCATCGAAAGGAGAATGATGATGAACGAAGAAACTCATTGCAAAGATTCGGTTCATAATATCTGACTCAAGGGCGCGAAATTAGTTCAGCAAAAATAGAAAATTTTTGAAAAAATTTTTACTATTTTTCTTTATGCATTGAAAAATATGTAAATTTTGTTTTTATGAGTTAACTAAAGTCGATTATAGCAAAACTTGGATTCAAGCATTGTTACAAAATGCCGATGCGAGGACAGTTTATTCGATTGCGCGTCGGTAAATCTGCATCCGATAATATGATTAGATAATTTACCGTTCACAGGTTAGCTAAGTGATGTCATCAGAAAGCCAGCAAATGCCAATCGCTCCCGCAGCATGGGATTTAACTCGGGATTACCATTCCTTTGCCAATAGCGACCAAGTGCAGGTCACGCACTTATCCCTCGCGTTGAAAATCGACTTTGCGACTCGCACTTTGCTCGGGGAAGCGATTCTGTCACTTCGCTACTTTGAACCACAGACTAGCGAGTTATGGCTCGATAGCCGTGATTTACATATTTTATCGGTCACGACTGATACTCAAGAGCTCCTTGAGTTTGTGCTTGAAGTGCCAAATGAAATCCTCGGGCAGAAATTGGTGATCCAGCTACCCGCTGAAAAGTGTGAGCAAGTCTGTATTCACTATCGCACCTCGCCAGAAGCTGAAGGATTGCAGTGGCTCATGCCTGAGCAAACGGCCGGCAAACAGTTACCTTATCTCTTTAGTCAATCTCAGCCCATTAATGCCCGCAGTTGGATCCCCTTGCAGGATACGCCAAAGGCGCGGATAACCTTCGATGCGAAAGTCCAAGTGCCCAAGGGAATGCGTGCAGTTATGAGTGCGATGAATCATCCAGATACACCGCTTGAAGGGATATTTACGTTTGAGATGGAGAAACCAATCCCAACCCATTTGCTGGCATTAGCGGTAGGCGATTTGGCATTTCAAGCTATAGGCCCGCGCAGCGGCGTGTATACAGAACCTTGCATGTTGGCCGCCGCAGCAACTGAGTTTGCCGATACCGAACATATGCTAGATGTGGCGCAATCGCTATTAGGCCCCTATGCCTGGGGGCGTTATGACATGATCATCTTGCCGCCGAGCTTTCCGTTTGGTGGCATGGAAAATCCCCGTTTAGCTTTTTTAACTCCAACCTTGATTGCGGGAGATAAGAGTCTTGTGTCAACGGTTGCCCATGAGTTGGCACACTCGTGGACGGGCAATTTGGTTAGTAACGCCACATGGCGTGATCTCTGGTTAAATGAAGGCTTTACGACCTATTTCACCAATCGAATTGTCGAGGAAGTCTATGGCAAGGAGCAGGCTGAGCTAGAATGGGTTATTGAATTTGGTCGACTAAAAGAAGAAATGGCCGTTTTACCGTGCCATAGGCAAACGCTACCCGCCAATGTACAACAGGCCGATCCTAATCTGGCCTTTAACCGTTTTACTTATGATAAGGCGTCGATGTTCGTCCATGAATTAGAGCATCGACTTGGCCGCACCGAATTCGATAAGTTTCTGTTTGCCTATGTGCAGCACTTTGCTTTTAAGGCCATTACCACTGAAGAGTTTGTCAAATACGCCAAAGTCGCTTTAGTTGAAGCCTATTCCGATAAGATAAGCGAAGCCGAATTGCTGGAATGGATTTATGGCGAAGGGCTACCTCAAGGTTATGTGGGGCCCACATCGCGAAGTTTAGATAAGGTCGATAGCGCCTTGGAGGACTTTTTAAAGGGCAAAGCGGCTAGTGAGCTTAAGGTGCAAGGCTGGCGTGTCCATCACTGGCAATACTTTCTGACCCAATTGCCCGAAGTCTTGTCTCAGGTGCAATTAATGGATTTGGACGATACCTTTAAGTTAACCGAGTCGAGCAATGCCGAAATTGCCTGCGATTGGTTTAGGGTCGCTATCCGCAATCATTACGATCCCGTGCTGCCTGCTTTAAGCGCTTATTTACAGCGTATTGGCCGCGGCAAGTTTGTCCGTCCGCTTTACGCTGAGTTAAAGATTGCGGGTTATCATGCTGAGTTAAAACAGATTTATGCAAGCGCACGCGCAGGTTATCACCCATCCATTCAAGTACAGTTAGATAGGATGTTTAACTCGTAAAGACAGATAAAAAAAATGGCAACCAAAGGTTGCCATAAGAAAATCAAGCTAGGAGACAAAGGAATTCAGTGCGCTAGCGTGTATTCGATTGCTTCCCAAAAGGGAGATGATGATGAACGACCAACCAATTCGACTCTATGCAATAACTTGAAACTGTTCCATTGAATTAAACGGCATGTTTTATCCATTTAATCCTTTGCTAAACTTTTCATTTAGCAATCAATTGTGCATTAAAGCGGATTTGTTAATCCTTACATATACTCAGACTAAGGCCTTTTCATAAAGTTCAGTTTGCGGCTAAAAATTTTTGAAATTATTTTCGACCATGCCGACATGCTAAATATAGAAGTCAGTGGGTGACTACATTTATTTTACAAATAAAACATAGACATAAAAAAAGGCAACCAATTGGTTGCCTAGTGACCTCTTCCTAGGTCAAGGGGGCCGCGCTAGAAGCCCCTGGGAGAATGATGAACATGAAAAAGACATTCGCTGTTCAATATGTTTGAGGGGCTTATAGGGTTAAAGTTCCATCGAAAATAAAAAATAAATTAACTTTTTTATTTAATAGTAAAGTTTCAACGGGATAGCTCGCTGATTACTTTAAAAGCGTTTCTATTTTGTCGCTAATGTCTTCTGGTTTTGTGGTTGGCGCAAAGCGAGCGACCACTTCTCCCTGACGATTAACTAAGAATTTAGTGAAATTCCACTTAATGCGTTCTGTGCCTAATAGGCCTGGCGCTGCTTTTTTAAGATACTGATATAAAGGGTGAGTATGCTCACCGTTTACTTCGATTTTTGAAAATAGGGGAAAACTCACGCCAAAGTTGAGTTCACAAAAGCTTTGGATACCTTTCTCATCGGCTTTTTCTTGGGCACCAAACTGATTGCATGGGAAGCCTAAAACCACAAATCCTTGTGCTTTATATTTTTGATAAAGCGCCTCTAAGCCTTTGTACTGTGGTGTAAAACCGCACTCACTGGCTGTATTTACAATTAAAATTACCTTGCCTTGATATTGTGCCAGTGCCGTTGGATTGCCTTGAATGTCGTTTGCGCTGTGGCTATAGATAGTCGATGTCATCATTACCTCCTTAGGTGTGATGATTAGCATAAATAATAGTTAAGTTGTTATCAATCAATTTGTGTGCAATTTATTTTGCGTGTTTGCCAATCTTCTTCAATATCAATATAGTTACGCTAATTTTTATCTCAGCAGAAGGGCGTTTATGTGACTGAACATGAAGCCGAATACGAAACAAACACACAGGCCGATGTCGGGCAGGTTGTTCAGCAACTCACTGAAGTTGAAGGTGAAGAACAGGCTGAAGTGTTCAGTGAAATCTTAAATGAAGCAGAGCCTGGTACTATTGCATTAGCACTGGAGTCTTTACCCCTAGACGAGCGTTACGAGCGTTGGCAACAGGTTGAGTTTAGTGACCGTGTGACAGTGCTGAGTTTAATGCGTGCCGATCCGCGTATGGGTATCCTAAAGCAGATGCCCGACAATGAGGTGGATCTGCTATTCGCGCAGCTTAGTCCTGAGGATTTGATTGAGTGGAGTGATTATCTCCCCGAAAGTTTTACCGACCGCGCCTTGGCGCAGATGGGCGAGCGTCAGCGGCAGCGTTTCGAGTTGTATGACCAATATTCGGAAAACGAAATTGGTCGTTATACCGATCATCAAATGTTAGTGCTCAGCGATAAGGCGACTGTGGCTCAGGCGCAGCGGTTTTTCAGGCGAATTGAACTCGACTGTAACGACAACTTATTTATCGTCGATGAGGCGGATAAATACCTAGGTACGGTCAGACGTTATGATATTTTCAAGCATGATCCCTCTGAGCCGCTGATTTCACTGTTATCGGAAGACAGTCGTGCATTAACTGCGGATACGACGCTACTCGATGCCGCCGAGGCGATAGAACATAGCCGCGAAATTGAGTTACCTGTGATCGATGAGGCCGGGGAGCTGATTGGCCGTGTCACCCTGAGGGCTGCGACTGCCTTAGTGCGTGAACATTACGAAGCGCAATTAATGGCGACCGCGGGTATGGATGAGTCCGACGACTTATTCGCCCCAATCATCAAAGGTGCGCAGCGCCGCGCCGTGTGGTTAGGGATTAACTTACTCACCGCATTTTTGGCCTCGGCAACCATTGGATTGTTTGAAAACGTCTTATCTCAAGTGGTTGCACTTGCGGTACTTATGCCGATAGTGGCGTCAATGGGCGGGATTGCGGGGAGTCAGTCGCTCACCTTGATGATCCGCGGTATGGCGATGGGGCAGATCTCTGCGGGTAACTTATTCTCGTTAATGAAGAACGAGTTAGGGATTGGTTTAGTCAATGGCACTCTGTGGGCGATTGTTATTGGACTGGTATCGGGCTGGTGGTTTGCCGACAGCACCATAGGCATAGTGATAGGTTGTGCGATTTTAATCAATATGGCGGTCGCGGCTTTAGCTGGGGTGATTGTGCCTATGGTCTTGCAGCGATTTAACCAAGATGCGGCGCTCTCTGGCTCGGTGATTTTAACCACTGTGACCGATGTGGTGGGCTTTTTCACTTTCCTCGGTATGGCGACGATACTTTATCTTTAAGTGGATTTAGGTTGTTTAACTCATTTGTATGAATCAAAACGATATTCAATTTGTTCTTTGTCAAAACGCGGCCGAATTAGCGGCTGCGGCGGCATTAATTGACCTGCGTGATGACAACGCGCATCCCCTCGACCATCAGGCTTTTGCTCTGTCCCGCGCCGTGATATTGGCGAAGACTCTCGAAGGTGAGATAGTCGGCTGCGCAGCGATTAAGGCCGGTTCTGGCCCGGTAGGGGAACTCGGTTATCTGGTAGTCTCGCCTTTATATCGCCGCCGAGGCATCGCCCAAGGGCTTACCCTTATGCGGATTGAAGTGGCTAAAGCACAGGGAATTGCCCTGTTATATGCCACTATTCGAGATGAAAACAACGCCAGCAGAGTGAATTTACTCAAGGCCGGATTTCACTTTTGGCGTAACTATTTAAGCATTAGAGGAACGGGGAATACCGTGGGTTGGTATTACTTAACCTTATGTGATGAGATTGATATTGAAGGAACGATGCAAACCTTAGTGGGAAATCGTATACCAGCACCTTAATGTGTAAAAATTGTTTTATTTAGGTTTTTCTGATGTTTATTGAAGGTTTTTATTTGGTTTTAAATTCAAAAATATCGGCACCAAAATCCTAAATATGCAGATTTTCTTTTTTTATTCGGTATGATCCGCGCTATTACCCACAGTCATTATTGAGGTGTTTTTATGGCTAAATTCAGAGTAGCAAGTGTCTTATTATTGAGTGCAGCCGCGCTGCAAGTGAATGCGTCAGAATTTAATCTTGGCTTAAACAACGATGTGGTTTCTACTGAGTTAGAGCTGCAAGTGAATAAAGATACTAATGCAGTATTAGGATATATTTATTCGGACGATAGCGGTCATATTGCTCAAGGTGCAATGCACATGACCCACGATGCGGGAGTGCATCATTTTGAAGTGGGCGCTAAGTTAAGCCAGTTATGGGCAGACGATGCGCCAAATGGCAGTACTGTGTCTGTAGGTGGTCGTTATGCGTTAGCCTTAGGACCAAATATTTCTATACATGCTGCCGCTTACTACGCGCCATCGGTATTGTCTTTCGGTAATGTCGATGGTCAGTATGAATTGGATTCTAAAGTGCAATACAACATCAACCCGAATATGGCGCTGTACGTTGGTTATCGTAAAATTGCCTTTGAATACGATAATGCCCGTGATTTTACCTTTGAAGATGGTGCGTACATCGGCGGTAAATTCCGCTTCTAATCGAACCAGTAAATTGGCGACCTAAATGTGTCGCCTCGAATTTAAAGCCGGCCAAGGTTACCTTTGCCGGCTTTTCCATTTGGCTTTGAGCTCGCTGTAGCTTGGTAGGATGGAGGAGAAGAGCACCAGTCCTATGCCAATACACACCACAATGCTTAAGTGCTCATCCAAAAACCACCAACCTAACAATGCGGCAAAAATAAGGCCTGTGTATTCCACTGGTGCCATTTGGCTCGCATCTGCTCGTCGATAGGCATGGATAATCAGGTAGGTCATGCCGATATAAAACACGCCTAAGGTTAAGCCGACTTGAGCGACGGGGAGATTAAAATCTGCGCCCTCGTACCAAGTTGCCGGTATCAGAAAAACCATCGCAAAGGCATTAGACCAAAAGAGTGTTGAAAAGGGATGCTCGTGGGTTGAGTATGCCTTCAAAATCAAGCTGTTTGTTGCCGAAGTCATGGCCCCAAAAAAGGCTAAGCCAATGTAGAGATTAAATTCGGTTGGTTGGCTTATCAGTAATATGCCCGTAAAACCAATGATGCCTGCTACTGTTCGGCGATAGCCTATACGCTCATGTAAAAAGAACGCAGACAATAACAGCAGTAATAATGGCGAGGTATAAATGACTGCGGTGACTGTTGCGAGTGGCAGATGCAATACAGCTAGCATAAAGATAGCATTGCCTAAACCAATTAATAGCGCTCGGCTTAAGTGCACTTTGTAAAAGGGACTTAACTTGAGATTGCCCTGTAAACGCCAGACAAAGGGCAGTACCAAAAGTGTGGCAAATAATTGTCGGTAAAGTACAAGTTGAAACACTGGCGCATTAGTTTCAAGCAACTTAACCAATAGGTTACCGCTGGCTATCAACAATTGTGCCGCTAAAATCATCAATAAAGGTGCCATAGGTATCCATGTTAACGACTGATATTGAGGCTAAAGTGTGGTTCTATAAGTTAACGACTAAAATATCATCATAAGGCATCCCATTGCCGACTAATTTAGTCTAATCAATTGTAAAAAATAAAATGTAGTCATAAAGTTAACACTCTAAATTGATTTTCTGCGTGGAACTAAACGCGGGTATATAAACCAAGATACCAATGAGCAAAACTAACGTGCATAATTTCTGGTGCTTTTTGTTGCTGTTTTGGACATTTAGTCCATTTACCCTTAGCGCTGAAATTGCGTTGGACTCCCCTTATTTATTCCATGCAGAAGATAAGCAGCTCCCGCCTGCCGATTTTAATGAGGTAACTCAATGGATGAGCCTACTCAAAGAAGCTAGCTCTGTGAGTCTGGCTGGTGGCGACTATTGGATGGTGTCTCCAGTGATGGTTAATAGCCGTCAAACTCGTTGGGTAGTCGATGCCAGTAATTCTATTGTTGAATCGGTCGATTATTGGTTACTTGGTAGTGATGGCTCAGTGCAAACTGCCCACAGTGGTTACTATGCACCCTATGAATTTTTATTCGATTACGGTCGCAAGGTTCAACTGAATATTGGGACTGATTATTGGTTGGTGACTCGACTGAGTAGCCGCTATTATTCCTCCGCCCCAGAGCTGGCTTTAACGTCAGAAGAGGTGCATCAGTTAACCAACGACCGTGTGGCCATGGCGATACTGATTTGTTTAGGGGGATTACTGTTTATCGCTTTATATAATATACTGATTTATATCTCTATTTTTGATAAAGCCTTCTTATATTATGGCCTTTATGTATTGGCCTATTTTGGTGGTTGGGCATTAACATTCCATCTACCCGCTCACTTGTTTAACTATCATCAACTAGAACTACATCATCTGTTTTTTATCAGTTTGCCGATATTTAATATTATGTTCTACAAGCACTTTTTACAGTTGCCTAGCTATTCGCCCCGATTGTGGCGAATGAGCCAGTACTTATTAGCTGCTTGTGTTTTAGCCTTGCCTACCAGTATTTGGTTATTGTCCTATACCGCGATTATTGCCTCTGTACTCATTATGTTGTGGATTGCGTTGGCGATTACCTGCGGCAATGTGTGTTTGATGAAAGGCTTTGCCCCAGCGCGCTATTTCATCATGGCCTTTAGTTGTTTGCTGTTGCCTGCGGTGATTATTTTACCGGGCAATATGGGGATTACTCCTGATTTTATTGAGCATGCTGAATTTGCTACTTTGCTCGGCGGCACTGTAGATGCCTTACTGTTATCTCTTGCCTTGGCTAATAAACTTAAACTCCTTTCTGAAGAACGTAAGGCGCATATCGAAGAGTTAGGGATCGCTTGGGAAAAAGCAAGGCTTGATGGCTTAACGCGAGTCGGTAACCGTTATGCCTTTGATGAATTTATGAATTCTCAATTGGCCTTTTCCAATAAGGTGGTTAACCCTATGGCGTTGGTGCTGCTGAATGTCGACAATCTCAAGATGGTGAACGATACCTTGGGACATCAAGAAGGGGATCGTTTACTACAAAGACTTGTGCAATTTTTGCAAGCGACCAATATTGCTCAACTCAAAATCTACCGTATTAGTGGCGATGAGTTTGTCGTTATTCTGCCTGCGAGTAGCGTGACAAATTTAGTGAATAGTTTGCGAGAATTAACTGCGCAAGTTGCCGCTGAAGGCTTAAAGGATTGTCATTTTAGTTTTGGCATCGCGATGAATACCGACGTAGCCGAACCCCATGAGTGGCTGCGCTGTGCAGATAGTAGTTTGTATCAGTCGAGGATGGAAAAACGGCGTCAGGAATATGCCGATAGCCGCGTGGGTGAGATCGCTTCCTTTTAAGCTTGAGAACAACTTATAAAACAAATAGAAAGGGCTGCACAATGCAGCCCTTTGGCATTTAGGCGAAGTCTTTTTCGCCTTTGATAATGGCCGGATGACCGCAGATGGCTTTAGCGGTATGCATCCCCGCCATGGTGGCGGCCTCGACACAACCGGCATTGAGGCCGGTTTTAATCCAGTCACCCGTCATATACAGATTGTCGATACCTGTGCCATCGGTGTTGATCCGATATTGTGAGCTGCCTTTAACCGACAACACATAACGTTCCGAAGGATCCACATTGGCGCGCCAATATTGGCTATCGAATCGCGCTTCGCCTTGGCGGTTTTGTTCATCATGTAACCATTCCCAGGGGAAACTATCGCCAACATGTTGCCACAGCTTATGAATTTCCATATTGAGCTGATTGATGGCGCCAGCCTTGGCTTCGGCGGTTTTGCGCTGTTGGAAACCGATATCCGTACGTGGTGGATAGGCATCTACGGGCAACGCCGAGCAGAAATAACTGGCATTTTTGGGCTCAAGGCCGCGCCAGTCTTCTTTATCGAGCAATTGATCCATTGATGCCCATGTATCGAAGGGCTCGGTAAAGCCTGATAAGACAGGCTGCTCGCCATTCTCAGAATAATTGGGCCAACCAATACCATTAAGATCTTGATTCATCCAAAGTTGATAGGCTTGGGTCGCGACGGTCTGTACTTTATCTACACAGGTTTTGAGCGCCGGACTCTGCGCCATGACTTCGCTAGCGACATGGGGGACCGAACCAAGAGACAGACCAAAAATCACTTTGTCGAAGTCCACGCCTTTTTGTAGACGTTTTTTCGGTAGTGCTTGGCCAAATTGCGCCTCGTACAGGTTGTCCCAATCGCTCCAGAAGTGTTCAAGATTAATATCATGGGCTTTTAGCAATGCGGCTTGCTCAGGCTCGAGCTGATCGTAATTTGGGGTACTGGGCCAGCAGGCTAAGCCTTTCACATCAACGAGTGGATTGTAGTCTTTAACCGATGGTGCCAAAGCGACTTGCTCAGTGATTTCAATCGCTTGAATGCTGTTATTGCGACATTCTAAATTATCGACTCGATTGAAAAAGTGGAAATTAACGCCGCGCCGTTTCAGCACTTCATAGTAGGGGGTAAAGACCACATCTCCCATGCCGGCTTGCATTTTCCACATAATCCCGCCTTGATAACACAGGGCGATACGCAGCATGGAGCGAATAATGGTGCCCGCTTCGACATTCGGTTTGTCAAAGTTGCCTTTTTCGTAGGCAAATACCAGATCATAAAAACCGCGTACTGGGGCGCTGTCGACCGTGTATTTTTGGCTGGCGCCGTGTTTGATTAACCATTCGCGGTAATCATTATCGTTGATGGCATCAAAACCCTTTTCAAACACATCGTCGACAAACATCCCTTTTAAGATGGTTAAACCTAAGTCGACGGCAATATACCGATGGCGTAACTCATCGTTAGTGTCTAAATGGTCGCTAAAGCGTTTAACCAGCCTTTGGTGCAGGGCATCGACGGCGGACTCGACCAAACCATCGTCACTCTCGCTGTGGACATGCTCATCGCATTCGAGGCCAATCATTTGATTAAAATGGCATTCGAGCTTGTCACCCAGGGCGTCGAGGGATTCCATCGCATCTTCAACCGAATCCTCTAACTTATCCTTAAGCTGTTCAAACCAGCTGATATCGAGCCAGTTTTTCGGTGTTGCCATGGCTTTTTCATCGGCCTCCAGCAATGAGTCCATGTCCTTTAGCCATTCTTTTATCCAAGCAAAGGCGGCCTTAACTACCTTCCAGAAGGTTAAGGTTTCGGTGCCATCTCCTGGGATCCCTGGGAGTGTTGGAAAGGTGATTGGCCAGCTAACGGAGCGACCATTAATTTCCTCCTGTAGCACAATAAAGTTATGGGGTTTAAAGGCATCGAAGAAGGTGGCCAGCGGTGCTTCGGGCGGGCGGTTTAATTCTTCATAGGCTTTACGCATCAAGGCGCAGGCATTTTGATAAAAACCAAACCAGATATGCAGGCCATGCTCTTCAATTCTTTGCCCCATCGCAGCATTGCGGCCACTTGCGCCCTTGCCGCCGATTCGCCAGCCTAATTGATAGACATCAATTTCATATTGGTTCTGCCAACCGGGTCTGTCGGTGAGATAACAGGCGGCGGTCATGGCGGCGACACCTCCGCCGAGAATGGCAATTTTTTGTTTTTTGATTTCAGAGTTATCGACCAGCACTTCGCCCGGCGGTACTTCAAAGTCAAAGTTCACATGGTAGGGCAGTAATACATGCTGCTCGCCAACCTCGACGCCTAGGGTTTCTTTGAGTGGGAAGCTGGCGTTATCAAAAATGGTGGCGACAAAGTCATTTTCTAACAGGGCAACACTGTGCACTTTGTTGACCTTAGCGGGCGATGCAGTAATCGCCTGATAAACCGCTTTTTGGCCTGAAGCGTCCGGAAACTGCTTTAAAAACACTTGGTCGATAGCGGGCTTAAACAGCAAATGAAACAGTTGCTCCTCACCTAGCTTATCCAGCTCTGGAATAAAATCCGTTTGTTCTTTAAAGAGTTGCCAGGTTTGGGCTATGGCTTCTAGCGTGGTGAGCTGCGCCTCAGGCTTGGCATTGCAATTCACCTCAATCAGCGGGTGCATGGCAAGCTCAGTGTCAGGGCTAAAGTGTAAGAAGCTCTTTGTGGCCAAGGATAGACGGGTTAATGGCTCTCCGACCGCGGGCATAGTGTATTCACACAAATACTTGGGATAACCGAACAACTCACGGCCATTGATCAGGGCCATCGCATCATTCACCCAAATATGCAGCGGTTGAAAATACACATGGCTGATGGATGTGCTGTTGCTATTTTCTTGGCGACCGACCATGACCCAAGTGATGATGTCGGTTTCTTGGATCCAACCCTTGGCCCTATCGGTCGGCTCTTCTGAATAGGCTTTCTCGATTTGTGTAAAGGTTGTCAGTACAAAGGGCGACAGCACTTTAAAGTACATGACGCTTCCGGCCACTTGATTAAGGGTTTTATCGATAGAACGCTGTAAGTTGGCGAGTTTTCCCTTGAGAAAAAAACCGTACATATCGGCTTTATTCAACACTAAGGGCGAGTGCATTAACATACTGCCTGGGGGATAGATAAAATCGGGGCGTTGTTTTTCCATGGGATCATCCTTTAAACCCGTAAAGATGTGTAAGGTAGTTTTTGTCGACAAAAAAGCATGAGTAAACCCTAAAGAGCATAGGGTAAATAGGCCAATTAGCCTATTGATTTTACAATTGAATTAAAAGATGAATAGAGGGAAAAACTTAGATTAACTAGCAAGTTGGATTAACTCCAACTTGCTGGGATTTGACTGCTTATAAAGCTCGAATTTGCTAAGGCAAACGGGTCGTAATTCAGTTACTTCGATTTATGCTGATAGAAATCCACCTCTGCATCATCAGAATAACGGCGCTTAGTATCCCTGCGACGTTGTTTTACGCGTTTGTTTTTTTGCTTACCTTTGACGTTTTCGCCCCATGGCGCATCATCGTCGTCAAATTCATAGGAGTGTGACATGGTCAAAATTCCAAAAATATCTGTGCCATTTTCAGCACCCGATCTTTTTACCCAAAGGTGAGATTAAGCTAAAGCGAAATATTTAATCACTGATGGTGAAAAGTTTTGTCCAAGAACGGGAGCGAGTGATACAAGCATGGCTTTTAGGCATTTTATTAGGGTATTTATGACTTATCTTAATGATTGTTCTATGAATAAACTTTGTAAGCGACAAACCTTATTAGGAAAAATGTAAAAAGGCACTCAGAGAAAGAGTGCCAAGTTCTTATAAAAAATAAGGAGTTAGTGCTAGGGCGTGTTGACGTTTCGAGATTAGATTTTGTTCGTTCTGGCAAGCACGTGCTCGCGAAACGATCATTCTACTCAAATGATGAGTGACAAAGAGCAAGGGTTTGCCAGACGAACCCTTCGGGCAGCATTTGTCTGACTTTTCTGCGGCGTTATCGTCCGTTTATGTAGAATAACTACACTGCACGGACTTTGTCTTGCATAAAATCCAGCCAAATTGCTGCAAAAACAACCCTGAAACGTCAACACGCCCTAGAGATTACGCTGCATGCACGCCACAAACATTCCATCTGTGTTGGCTTCGAAGGGCCACACGGTCAACATTTCTGTTTGTTCGCCGGTAAAGGGGTGGCGGATCGGCACTAGGTTGAACTCGGGATGTTGTTGTAAAAAGGCGGAAACTACTTGCTCATTTTCAACCGGTGACAGTGAGCAAGTGGCGTAGACTAAGCTTCCGCCCCGTTTTACCGCCTTACTGCTGCGGCTTAATATATCCAGTTGCAGTGCTGCTTTATCTGTGACGGCATCGAGGCTGTCGAGCCAGCGCATATCTGGGTTACGGCGCCACGTGCCCGTGCAGCTACAGGGTGCGTCGACTAATACCCCGTCAAAATGGTTGGCGTCGACCGGCAGTGCATCACTGCGCCAGCGAGCAATGCTTATGCCGTCAAACTTTGCCCGTTGGGCGCGTTTGCTGAGTTCTTCTAAGGCGTGGGCGCGAATATCTGATGACACAATTGAGCCGACAAACGGACTGTGCTGCTTAGCTGCGGCAGTTTGCATCAGTGCGCGCAATTGCAGGGTTTTTCCGCCTGCGCCGCTGCAGGCATCCCACCAGTGTTGCCAAGGCTCTGGTGCACAAATTTGACCTATCACTTGCGAAGCTAAATCCTGGATCTCAATTTTGCCCTCTTTATAGAGTGATATTTCATTGAGATTCATGCTCTTAGTGCCAAGGTTTATGGCATCTTCAAAATAGGGGCTGAGACTCGCATCAATCTCTAGCGCTTGTAGTTGCTTAACAGCTGTTTGGCTGTTGATTCCCTGTGCACGTCCCCAAATCGGTGGCCGGCTAGACATAGCTTCGATGAGATTTGGGCGCAGCTCTGGGGCAATTGGGCAGACCTGCCAAAACCATTCAGGCAATAAATCCGCGAGTTCGAAGGACGCTTCGGGAAATTGCTGCCGTACCAGTGCCAATTTATCCGTTAAGCTATTAACGCTAAGGGATTGAAGCTGTTGATAATCAGCCGGCGATTGGGCGAGCTCATGCCAGGCTTGGGCAATATCTTGCCATGGATGGGCTTCGATTAAGGCGCTCGCGCTCAGCATTGCAAAAAAGTGATCCGCCTGCTGATGATCGGCCGTGGCTTTAAACCAGCCCCACCAACGGAACAGGCTAAATAAGGATTCGCGGATGACCTTGCGATCCTTGGAGCCGTGCTTTTTATGTTCCCTAAAGTAGTTCGCGAGCACTCGGTCGGCGGGTTGCTTGGTATTTAAAATCTCATCGAACAATAACTTAATGGTATTGGCATAACTTAATCCGCGTTTTTGCGCGAGGGTTTGCGGTTCGATATTCACTGTAGATGCCATGGTTGCTGATGATAAGCCGTTTGGATTGCCCATAAAGTTAGCCTGAAAAGTGGCTCGACCGAGTGATGTCCATCCAATGTGATGAATATGGCCAAGCAAATCAATAAGTGGCGCAGAGTGTAGCAGTTTTGCGCATCGCTAGCAGTAAAAAAGCCCCAATGCAGAGTTGGGGCTTGATGGGGAAAACGAATGCGCGAGAGGATAGGATGACCTACTTAGTCACCATCTTCTGGATTTGTTTAGCACGCTCTTCATCACTCAATACTGAGGGCGGAGGTGTCACTATGCCTTTTTGGCAAGCGGGTCTTAGGGCTAACTCGTCTAGCCAACGTTGTAAGTGAGTGAGTCCTTCCATATTGATACCGCTCCATTCATGGATGCGCACCCAAGGCCAAGTCGCGATATCCGCAATGGTGTACTCATCACCGGCCAGATACTGATGCTTGGCTAATTGGGTATTCATCACCTCAAACAAACGTCTGCCTTCTTTTTGGTAACGTTCAATAGCCGCAGGGATTTTCTCGGGGAAGTAACGGTAAAACACGTTAGCTTGACCCATCATTGGGCCGACACCGCTCATTTGGAACATGAGCCATTGAATGACCTGTGAGCGCTTTTTAGGATCGGCTGGTAAGAACTTACCGGTTTTTTCCGCCAGATACAGAAGAATTGCGCCGGACTCGAACACTACAAAGTCCTCGTTATCTCGGTCGATAATGGCTGGAATACGGCCATTAGGGTTAATGGCGAGAAACTCAGGCTGCTTCTGTTCGTTAGTATTGAAATCTAACTTATGCACTCGATAGTCGAGACCCATTTCTTCGAGCGCGATGGAAATTTTAAAACCGTTCGGGGTCGCGGCGGTATATAAATCAATCATAGTTATCCCTTAAGTCTTAACTGGTTAATGCTTAACTTGGGTGCCCAATAGGGCATCGCTGCTAGTTTTTTGGGGTAAGCGACACTATCGCAGGGCGCTGGGCCACTGTCGCAAACCATGCCTGAATGTGGGGCAAGGTGTCATCCACTAGAATATCTAAGTTTTTAATAAAGCTAATAAAAACGTATGCAGAAATATCGGCAATCGTAAAGTTATCGCTCGCCACATAGCTTGATTTGGCTAATTGTTGGTCTAAGGTCGGCAGGAAGTCAATGACCCGTTGGCGTGATTCTGCGCCCCAGGCTTCGACGCAATTTTCCCTGTCTTTGTAAATACCCGTCAGGTTTCTAAAGGCTTGAAAGCCGACCATCAACCCTTGTAGCTCGATGATGCGCTGCCACATTTCGACTTGGGCACGCTCTAGCGGGCTGTTGCCAAATAAGGACGTTTCACTGGGATAGATTTCTTCTAAATAGCGGCAAATAGCCACGGATTCACATAGGTAGCTACCATCGTCGAGTTCGAGCAGTGGAATGCGTCCGTTTAAGCTTTTGGCTTTAAATTCAGGGCTGAGATTTTCACCGCCGCGAATATCAACATTCACACGTGGGATATCGATGCCTTTTTCGGCGAGGAAAATACTCACGCGTCTTGCGCTTGGCGTAGGGGCTAATTCATAAAGCTTCATGCTCTTTCCTTCTGTTAATCTTTAAGTTTGGCTAAATAGAGCTTTAACGGAACGATCGGTTAGGATAAAATTTACGCCATATCTAAACGGTCAGTCAAGAATGTTTTGCCATATAGCACTCCGTTTAATACAGGCATCAATCTAGGTTTGAACCATGGCACGTAGTTGTAATTTTGATAGACAAGAAAAGCTCATTCAGGCGATGGAGTTATTTTGGCAGAAGGGATTTGCCGAGACATCGATTGCCGATCTGGTCGAACACTTAGGGATTAATCGCTTCAGCTTGTATAACAGTTTTGGTGATAAACAGAGTTTATATCGTGAATGTTTACGTTTTTATCTCGACCATTATTCCTTTGGGGCGAAGGAGAAAATCCTGCATGCACAGGCGGGATTGAATGAGATCTTGACCTATTTAGCGCGATTTGTGGCCTTGCAGCGCGAGCAAGAGTACGGCTGCTTTATGCAGAATGCGGTGATGGAAAAATGCCTCGACGATGACTGCGTACAGCAGGAGTGCCAGCGTTTATTTGCCCAGTTACAGACTAACTTTACCGATGTTTTACGCTACAGTCAGCGACAGGGGGAGTTGTCTCAATCGGTTCAGCCTGAGTCACTCGCTGCATTTTTAGTACTTCAATTACAAGGGATTAGAGTGTTAGGTAAGGCGAAGGAATACGCCCTGTTGGATAACGCATTTACGGTATTAAGCGAATATCTTAAGAGTCTCGCGTTGACGCCACTTAAGCCCGTCGATGTGAAATAGGGCGTAGATTAAACCGATAAGTATGAGACCAAGTCAATGCTTGGCCTCGTGAACTGCAAAACTGATGCAACCACTTATACAGAAACTTAAAAGTCCAATTCGAGGGCAAAACACAAGTAGGCCATTAATTGGCGGCAATGGGCGAACTGTTCAGCGCAGTACTGCGCGGCATCCCCTTGGCAGAGCCGTTCAAAGGGAATGGGCATTAGCGCGATAAAGTCCTTGCGCTTGAGCTCGGTTAGCATGGGGTGGTGTTTATCGAATCCCTTTGGCGGGCGAGTCAGGCTATCACCATCCATCATAAATCCATGGTCTATTAAGGTTTGCAGCGCCTTTTTGTAGCCATTGGGATTTTCATCAATACAAGTCCGAATCGCATTGAGCGCCTTCGACTCGGGGTGCCAAATACCCGCGGCAATAAAACAACCGTCTTCGGCAATGTGTAAATACAGCCCCGGCGCATGCACATCTTTACCCTGAAAATGCCGAAACTGGATCCCCACATTGGTTTTGTAGGGTGTCTTATCGTTGCTAAAGCGACTATCGCGCTGTGGGCGCATTAAGCTGCCACCGACTTTTTTGGCAACCGCGGTCAGTCTTGGCGAAATCGCAATTATATGAGGCTGAATTCGTTCGATAAAACGCAGTGCGGGCGTTCTGACGTTATCTTCATATTCATCCTGATGAGCTTTAAACCAGTCGCGGGAATTATTGAGCGAAAGCCGTTTGAGAAAATCTAAGCTGGCAGCGGTAAATGCCAACTCGGTTTGAGGTTGTGCGGTGAGCTTAGTCATATCCATAAAACCTTTGAGGTGCTTGAGACTGAGATTCCGACTGTTAGTCAAAACAGGTTAGTGCGAGTTGAACAAATGTGTGTGGATATTGCAAATTCTTCGAGTATTTCCCTGCAGTTACCATCAGGTTGTGATTTACATGTAAAGCCAGGTGAGAATTATTCTCATCTTTGACATTGATGCCTATAATGCCGCCCTATTTTTTACACTAGGTAACAGGGGATGGGGAGATGGGATATCAACCTAAGAGCAGGATAGCGAAAATAATGATGGGTTGTGCGGGTTTGACGGTATTGCCTGCGTTGCCACTCAATGCCAAGGAAGTATTAGGAGCGCCTAAGGTTGAGCCAATTGAGATATTACAAGTACATGGCCAGCAATACCGCCGAGCGACCACTATGACTAAGCCGGGCGAGGCGATCATCTCGATGGAGCAAATTGAAGAGATGCAAGCGACCACATTTGCTGAAGTTATCGATGATATGGCCGGTGCCCATGTTGATGGTGGTACTCGCAGTGGCGGCGAGCGCATTAACGTATGGGGATTTGGCGAAACCGAAGATTTCAACATTTATGTCGATAACGCCCCCGTGGGATTTGAGCAGTATCGCTATGGGTCGTTCTTCTTAGATCCCGATTTAATCAAGCGAGTCGAAGTGATTAAAGGGGCCCACGATGTCCGCTCAGGTAACGGGGGCTTTGGCGGCTCCATGTATGTTGTGACTAAATCTGCTGATGATTTTTTAAATTACAATCAAAACCTTGGCGCCCGAGTCAAAGCCAGTTACGCCAGTAATAACGACGCCAAAAGCTACACGGGAACGGTTTATGGACGAGCGAATCAACAACTTTCAGGTTTATTGCATGTCACCCGCCGTGATGCGGGGGATGTGACGCTCGCCAATGGTGAAGCATTTGAATACTCAGGTTATGAGCAAAATAATTACCTTGGCAAACTGGATTATGAGCAAGGTGACCATCAACTCATGTTGAGCCTGACCCATTATCTCGACGAAGGCCGAAAGCCTTGGGCCAATCGCCGTGGTCCTATGCCCGCGATTTCTGATTATAACATCCGTAAATATGGCTCCTATGAACTGGCGCTCTATGCCACCACGGCCTACAACACCTATAAAGACAATACCTGGTCGGCGAATTATCGCTATTCCCCAAGTAATCCTTTAATTGATACCCAAATAGTGGTTTCCCATTCTGCCAATGCACGCCATTGGGTCAGGCCGCCAATCGCGTGGGAAAAGATGACAGTCTCCGTCGGCAACTTCGGCCATGAATCTTGGTTGGATTACAAGCGTGACTACATTGACATCAACAACTTAAGTATTGTTGGTAATCATGAAATCACCACTGGATTGCAGTTCCGCAGTCTCGATAGGGATTCAATGGTCTTTAACAAAAGTTATGAGAAAAATCCCGAGAAAAACTACGGTTGGTACACTCCTTACTATCAGCCCGAAGGGCGTCAGGATACCTATGCAGTCTATTTGCGCGATGCGATTAGTGTGACGGATGAGCTGACCATCACTCCTTCGCTACGGTATGACTTTATCTACAGCATTGGTCGCCCCAACATTGCCCCCGATTACAACGATATCGAGGCAGGGCACGACTACAGTTCGACTCACCATTCGGGCTTTTCACCGCGATTGGGTATCGACTACCAGTTAACAGCTAATACTCGAGTAAATTTCGATTACGCCTACAGCTTACAGGCGCCAGTGGTCGATGAAATCTATGCAGTGCAATACGCCAAGGCGAGCACTACTGGCACGAGTCGAGATATTGATGTGGAGCGTCTGCACGCCTTTAAACTGGGCTTAATGACGCAGCAAACGAGTCTTTTTGCCGCCCAAGATACGCTTTCAACCCAAGTGACCCTATTTGCCAACTTGGGACGGGACGATATTGCCCAGCGCCGCGGTGCAAAGTCCGACCCAAATCAAGCGATTCAAAGTGGTTATACCAATCTTGACGGCTATGAGATCTACGGCGCCGATCTCGAGTCCCAATACCGTTATCAGGATTTCTTCAGTGACTTAGCCGTTTCTTGGTTACAGGGGGAGCACAGGGGATCGCTTAGAGACAGCCAAGGCGAGGATGAATACCTTGCCAACATTGCGCCGCTGGATATTCGCCTGCGTGTGGGTATGTATATTACCGATGACATTTCAGTTGCTTGGCAGGGGACTTGGTATGATGCACAGGATAATGTGCCTGAAGGTGATATTTTTAATGCAGAATCCCCAAGTGAGAATTACTTCTTACAAAATATATATTTAGCCTACGAGCCTCAAGATACACTGAAAGGGCTCAGCGTGCGCTTAATGGCAAAAAATCTCACAAATCAGCAGGTGACGCCGTTTCTGTCGGATGGTATCCCCGCGCCGGGGCGAGATGTCAGACTCAGTTTAGCTTATGAATTTTAAGGATTAAATGGCAATTCAAAGGGTGAAGAAATAGATAACTCATATAAAAAATAGGGTTATCTTGCCTTCCCCCCTGCCGTGAAAAGCCAATTTATGGCATAATCCGCGTTTTATTACGCATGTAGACAGAAAAAATGACTGAAAATGAATTGCTAACTCGCTGTGGCGGCAAATGTGAACTCTGCGGAAGTGACGTCGAACTCTCTATTTATGACTTACCGGCTTCCGATGGTCATGAAAACGAGATTATGATTTGTGAAAATTGCAGCAGCCAAATCGCAGCGCCGGATACTATGGACATGAACCACTGGCGTTGTCTGAACGACAGCATGTGGAGCCAAGTCCCGGCGGTTCAAGTGATGTCATATCGCATGCTGAAACGCTTAAGCGGTGAAAGCTGGGCGCAGGATCTGCTCGATATGTTGTATCTTGAAGATGATTTACGCGCTTGGGGTGATGCCGAAGCCGCTGCCGCCAGTGATGATACGCCACCGACTTTAGACAGCAACGGTGCCGTGCTTAACGCCGGAGATACCGTGGTCATCATTAAAGATCTTAACGTCAAAGGTACCAGCTTTGTGGCAAAACGTGGCACCGCAGTACGCAATATTTCGTTGACCAACAATCCAGAGCATATCGAAGGTCGTGTGAATGGTACTCGCATTGTGATCCTGACCTGTTTTGTGAAAAAGTCTTAAGTCATTTCGCTTAAACTTGCTTGAACGTAAAACCGCCCAATTTGCATAAATTGGGCGGTTTTTTTATGCAGAATTTACTCTTATCTACCCACTAAAAGTAGCCACATATACAAATCATTAAATTAGGCGATAAAATGGTTAGCATGTGAAGAATCTTTATATAGAGATAAACCTATGGCAAACGACTCGCAACTACTCGACGCAAAGCAAATGTCGGCTTCAGTTGAAGATGGATTAGATAAAATCCTCGGCCAGTGGCGGGCTGAAGGGGTGACAGAGGATTTAGTCCCCATGGCGGTGTTAGGGCGCATCGCAAGGCTGACCAAATATATGGAAAACGCTATCGCCTTATGCCACGGAGAATTTGGCTTAGGTCAGGGGGAGTTTGATGTGCTCGCGACACTCAGACGCTCAGGTAAGCCTTATACTTTATCGCCTTCGCAGCTGTATCAAAGCATGATGTTAAGTTCAGGCGCCATGACCAGTCGCTTAGACCGACTGGAAAATAAAGGCTTGATTGCCCGTGAGCACTGTAAGGAAGATCGCCGCGCCGTGCATGTTTCGCTCACTTCGGCAGGTAAAGCACTGATTGAGGCTGCGCTCCCCAAACATATCCAATGTCAGAGCGCGCTATTATCGGGGGTCCCGACTGCTGAGCGTGTGGCATTGCAGCAAATTTTAAAACACTGGTTAACCCAGTTTGAAGGCGAATAATAGCTTGGGCGTGTTAAGGCTTAATACTAGAGTTATCACATACAGCGCAATGCAGATCAGGGAGTGACCATGGTTAAAAAACGCGAAGCGTTTGAGATTGAAGGCAAGCGAGTCATTGCGGGCACGCAAATAGGGATTAAATTACCCGCCGCCAAGCTTTATACCGATACCCAACTCGATATTCATGTCGAAGTCTTTCACGGCCTCAAACCTGGGCCGACACTCTTGGTCTGTGCTGCTATCCATGGCGATGAGCTCAATGGTATTGAGATCTGTCGGCGGTTACTTGGACGGGTTAACCCTAAAAATTTAGCCGGCACCCTGATTGTGGTGCCCATAGTCAATGTGTTTGGTTTTATTCAACAATCCCGTTATTTACCCGATAGGCGCGATCTCAACCGTTGCTTCCCAGGCTCCAGTAAAGGGGCGTTGGCAAGCCGGTTAGCTAACCTGTTTGCTACTCAGTTATTAGTCCATGCAACCCATGTGATTGATTTACATACGGGGGCTATCCATAGAGATAACTTACCGCAAATCCGTTGCGATACCGGTGATGAAACTATGTTAGCCATGGCGAATGCCTTTGGCGCACCGCTTATTATGCACTCTAAGGCGCGTAGCGTGTCGATGCGCGGCTATGCGAATCAGCAGGGCATTCCCTGTATTTTGTATGAGGCGGGCGAGGCGCTGCGCTTTAGTGAGCTTGCAATTAAGTCGGGTCTTAAGGGCGTGCTCAATGTGATGCGTAGCCTTGGTATGCTTAAGGGGCGAGTCAGTAACAAGATCGCGAGTGTCAGTGCGATACGCAGCTATTGGATCCGCAGTGAGTCCGATGGCTTAGTCAATATGAAGCTCAAACTCGGTCAACGGGTTAATAAGGGCTATATTATTGCCCATATTGTCAGTCCGCATGGCGGTGATAGTGTGGCGATCCGCGCGCCAACCGATGGCATTATCATCGGGATCAGTAATATTCCTGTGACGAATGAAGGCGAGGGCATGTTCCATATTGCGCAGTTCGAAGGCGATGAGATCGAAATTGCTAACGAGCAACTCGATGAGTTTTTAATGGAATATGCTTAGGCTGTTATTCTGCCAGTGTTTGCTAAAAAAGCAGCCATCAGTTTACTGATGGCTGTTGTTTTTATGTGGTTATCTCGGCTCTGATACATTTAGCCATATAAGTATCAATGCACTTATTGCTACAGTGTAAAGCGTTCGACAGAGCGGGTGAGCGAGTGGGCTAACTGAGTCACTTGGTCACTGCGTTTTGCCATATCCATTGCCTCATGGGCATTTTGATCTGCCGCGAAGACGACTTCTCCCATACTGGACTCAATATGTCGGCTGTAATCGAGTTGTTGGTGGGCTGCTTGGGTAATTTGTAAACTCATCTCATTAATGGCACTGAGTGTGACTTCAATCTGAGCTATGGCATGGTGTAGTGTTTTACTTTGCTCCACACAGTCGTTGGCTTGTGTTTGCCCTGAGCTTATGGCCGTTGAGGCCGTGGTAGTTTCCTGCTGTAACGCTAAGATCATCTGTTGGATTTCGGCGGTTGAGGCTTGTGTCCTTGAGGCTAATGAGCGTACTTCATCGGCAACGACCGCAAAACCTCGACCATGTTCGCCAGCCCTTGCGGCTTCGATGGCGGCATTGAGGGCGAGTAGGTTAGTTTGTTCTGCAATGCTACTAATGGTGGTGAGAATCCCACCAATATCGTGACTGTGTGCACTAAGGCGCGACATGATAGCGACAGAATCACTTAGCTTTGTGCTTAACTCCGCTATTTTGGCTTGATTATCGGCGGCAATAAGCTGGGCTTGTTGGCTATGTTTCGATGCTTGGGTGATTTGTGTTGCCGAACTACTGGCTTGTTCTGCAACAAGGTTAGAGCTGGTAAACATTTGTTCTGTTAAGGCTTTCGTGCCATTGATACGCTCAATTTGTGCGGTAGCTGCATTAGCGATGCCTTGACCTTGCTGATGTGTTTGTGTGGCTGAATTATCTAAAGAGTGGGCGTCATTGCTGATATGGGTTAATAATTTAGCCAGATCATCACAAAGAGTATTCATATTATCAATAAGTACCCCAAATTCATCGTTGTGACGTTTAGGTATTCTCTTGGATAAGTCTCCCCTTGCAATGTTTGCCAGCGCACTATTTGCCAAGGTGAGTGGTACTAACATGGCCCTTAGGGTAAAGAAGGATATTGAACTGACCATAAACACAAACATGGCTGCTAGTACAATGGCCAATGTTTGACCGCGTTGAATATCGTCATTTGCAATGTTTTGCAACAGACTAAAACGTCTGTCAGCTAGGGCTAATAATTTATCTAAGGCAAGGGTATTGGCATTAAATTCTTGTTCCGTATTTTTAAAATGCTGTTCTGCTTGAGTGTGATTATCAACCACTTGCTGTTGTGCCAGATATAGCTCGCCTGGGGTTGAAAGTAACCGATTGAATATGGTGGCTTGTTGCTCAAAAATCTCCAGCAATCCTAGGGTGTTTATCCCCGAAGCTTGTTGTTTTAAAAAGGTAAAGTTAGTACTTAGATTCCCAAGCAATAGGGCTATATCCTGTTTATGCGAGTTTATTGAATGAGTATCCTGAGCATGCGTTAGCTCTGACATTGTGTTGGTTAATGTGTAAAGCATATCGTCAATGCGGGTTCCTGTTCCGATTATCTCCTCCAAAAGTGCCGGATTATCGGGCAATGAGATCGTTTCTAAATCGATCATTGCATTACTTGCTTGCGTTTTTGCCTCAATAAACTGATTAAAAAGTGTTTGATAATGTTGTTTTGCTTGTTCGTTCGCGAGCTTAGCGCTAAACATATCTTGGCTTTGTTGCTGGTAGGCTTGGTAGCGTTTTTGAGCTTCATTCAGTGATGCTTGCATCTGGGGTTGGTCGCTAACCATCTGTTTCAGCTCGTTTTCAATACTTTGATATTTATGCTCTAGCGCATTGAATCCTTTTTGGCTTTGCATTAGCTCTGCGGTGTCATTTTGGCTATGGGCTAAAGTTGCAAGGCGCGACATTTTAACGAGCACAAGTTGTAAGTTATTGCTTTGCTTCTGAACCGGTATGGCGAGTGTCTCGATATTGCTATAACTGATTTGAACTTGATAGAGCGAATAGTAGAAGAAGCTATTGCCAGCTAAGAGCAGGATACCAATTGCGCTGAAGCTTAAGAGCATTTTTTGCTTGATACTGAGTGTTAACATTGAGTCATCGACCTTTTCGTCTATGATGTCAGCCAAATAAGGCGATAACATCGCGTGGACAAGGGAAGAATACGCCGTAGTACAAGTACTTAGTTGCTTGTTTTTATTGGGGTATAAAAATAAGTGTAGCAGAGAGTTGTCAGAGTAAAGTCTTAACGAAGAAGGCTTGGATAATTATGTTGTCCCGCTGATTTTTAAAGGAGCGTTAATGAAAACGGTGATGTTAGAAAATAAGGCTATTGCTCCCAGCAAAATCCTTTGTATTGGGCGTAATTATGTTGACCATATCCATGAGCTTGGCAATGAAATCCCCGATGATATGGTGGTGTTTTTTAAGCCTAATTCGGCCATCAGTACTCAATTAAATACCCAGCACCTTGGTGAGACGCTGCACTATGAAACCGAGCTGTGTTTTTTGTATCAGCAGGGGCGCTTTAGCCATGTGGGCGTGGGGCTGGATCTGACTAAGCGGGAACTACAAAGCAAACTTAAGGCCAAGGGATTACCGTGGGAAAAAGCCAAAGCCTTTGATGGTGCAGCGCTTTTTAGCCCTTTTGTTGCGATTGATGATCCGAGGGCGCAATTTCAATTTAGCTTAAGTATTGATGGGGTGTTAACCCAAGAAGGCGATATTGATTTAATGATCTATCCGCCGCAAACTATTTTGTCGGAGTTGCAACGCTTTACTCGTTTAGAAGATGGCGACATTGTGATGACGGGCACCCCAAAAGGCGTCGGCATCATTCCACCGAATCGCGTCTTTAAGGTGACCTTAGGATTAAAGGATGCGTCACACCAAGCGTCCTTGGTCGAATATGAATGGCAAAGCCAGTAATCAGCAATGACGACGCTATCACCAGATACGCTTAAGGCAACTGAGCAGGCAATCAAACCCCTTTGGCAATATTTGCTCGCTTTAGGGGCCGAGCCTGATCACTTAGCGCTGCTCACCCAAGCAAGAGCGCTTTCATGTCAGCCCGGGGAGTGCTTATTACCCCAAGGCGAGCACCAAACCTTTGCCTACTTTGTGGTGGATGGCATAGTGCGTGCTTGCCACTATACCCAAGAGGGGAGTGAGCGCTGCAAGGAGTTTTACTTCGAAGGAGAGCTTTGTTTCTTATATAGCAGCTGGCTAAAGCAGGATGTTGCGCCCTATCAGTTAGAAACCGTCGGTGCTTGCAGGTTAGTGCAAATACCACTTGCCGTGCTAAATGAGCCATTTATGCAACAGGTACAACTTGCGCTACTTAAACAGCAGTTATTGTATAAAGAACAAAAAGAAGCCTTTTTACTCCTCAATACACCAGAGCAGCGTTACTTACATTTACTCGAATATTTTCCCCTCTGGGTTGAGCGCCTAACCCATGCCCAACTGGCTAATTATATTGGTATTACCGCCATTAGTTTGTCGCGTATCCGTAAACGTTTACAAGATTCGCCGTAAAATTTCCTGCCAATTAACTTAAGTTAATGCGCCTAAAAGTGATTCCCTTCATGCTCCTTAGCGATTGCTAATCCAAGCAAATCCGTTTGTTGTTGGGCGACGTCTAAGCCTATACCGAACTTTTAAGGAGCCTATTGTGGATGCTTTTACTCTGTCGCAATTGTTGGTGGCCATTGCCATCGTATTTGACGTGATATCGTTTCAATTTAAAGCGCGCGAACGCATTGTCGCTTGCTTATTTATGTCGGGGATCTTGATTTCAATCCACTTTTGCTTTTTAGCACAATGGACTGCGGCGGGATTGATGGGGATTGCCACAGTGCGTTATCTCACCAGTATTTTTACTACGTCTAAAAAGGCCATGTGGGGTTTTAGCGGGGCAGCGGTACTGATGAGTAGCTTGACCTTCAGCGGGCTTGTGAGTGTGATCAGTTGTATCGGTACACTATTTCAAACCCGTGCGGCATTTTGTCAACGTGATAAAGACTTGCGGCTACTGATGATAGTCGGCACCAGTTTTTGGTTAGTCCACAATATCTTAGTAGGCTCGCCAGTGGCGGTCTTAATGGAAATGTTGTTTATTGGCAGCAATTTAGTGGGATATTATCGCCATTATTTTCGCGAGAAATTAACCCCATGGTAATGCGAAAGCTGTCGATTAAATCCCCGTCACGGCTTCCATATCGAGTTCGATATCAGTACACCCCTTAGGGCAGAAAATGCCTGCGGCTTGCTCGGCTTTGGCGGTCTCGGGCAAGATGACTTTGAGGGTTTGATTGCAGCTTGGACATTGCACTGGTTTGCCCTTAAAGACGCGCTTAATTAAGTTTTTTTGTTCATTAAACGAGTGTGCCGTGGTTTGGTTTAACACGGCAAATGGGCTAGTAGAGGCATTGGTCATTGGCAATTAAATCCTTAATACTCGATCGTTGTTCAAGACTGCTGGTGTCGTTTAAGCCAAGGAATTATAGCCCGATTGCGAACATTAATGAAAAGGCTGAATCATATATATGCCAGCATGGGTTCACTTGCTGAACTTGTGCTGACTAAAGCAAAAATATGCGATTTTGGCCTTGTAGAAAGAGCGATTTTTTGATGCTATCAGCAAGGCTGGTTTTGCCATCAGCGCAAATGATACAGCACTTAGGCTATTGGGGGAGAAAATGAGTATGTTTGTTAAAGTCACCATCGCGGCGACAGTCCTAGTGCTGAGTATTCTTGCCGTGGGAGTTTATCGCTTTAACATGACCAATGATGATATTTACATGGTCATGGAAGATGGCCAAGTATTGCAATACGATGAGGCCATGGCGCAGGCTGATGCTAAGGCAAAAGCCCAAGAAGCCAAATTATTAAGCAGTGAAGATGCGCTTGAATCTGTGGTACCCAGTGAAGTCAAGCCCGTTGCTAATGCCTCGGAAGTGATGCTTAAGCTGTTTAGTTTAAATACCGCTAATAAATTTGAAGTGAGCTTACCGGACAGCCACAAAGCCGTAGTGTTAACCCACTTTATTAACGTTAAACAAACGGAGTTTGCTATTGGGGACTATCAGGATGGCGAGGCTAAAGGCCGAGTGTTATTAGATTATTTACGAGTTACTCCGCTTAATTTTGACCCCGCTTTAGAGCCTGATACCCAAAGTGATGCGCCATTACAGGATGATCCACAGCAGCAAACCATGCCCTTTGTGGCGCCTTTTATTGTGACTAACCAAGGTTCAGGTGTGTTCTGGTATCTCGGCTTGTTTAGCCTAGATTATGGCCAAAATCGTGTGCAGCACTTAGGCAGTGTATTTATTGGCGATCGTATTGAGGTCGATAATATTGAACCTGTTTATCCCTTTGAATCCCCATTTAAAGTAGCTGTTACTTACCGTGAGAGGGCGGCTGAACAACCCATGACAACACCGCCAACTGTAATGAAAACCCTTAAAATCGGTGTCAGTGAATCAGAAATCAAAGCGCTGCATTAGGTTTAGAGCGGGGCTTATGCTAAGTTAATTTTACCTCAGCTGCGGCTGAGGTATTTATTTCATCTAGCGGCCGGAAAACGAAGGTTTTGGCATAAAACATAAAATTAAAACAAGGAGCGTGTTATGGAAATGACCAAAGTCACAGGCAAATTTGATGTTAAGCTCAATCCCGAGAATGCCTATGCCACAGGTGTGGGCGGTGTGAATTTGGGCAGAATGACTTTAGATAAAACCTTTTATGGTGAGCTAGAGGCCCGCAGCCAAGGCGAAATGCTCAGTGCCATGACCGCGGTAAAAGGCTCTGCTGGTTATGTGGCGATTGAACAAGTCGTGGGTAAACTGTGCGGCAGACAGGGCAGTTTTGTGCTGCAACATTTTGGCATTATGACCGATGGGCAAAACCGCTTACACCTTGAGGTCGTTCCCCATTCTGGCGCGGGTGAACTCACAGGGCTATATGGCACTATGGCGATAAGCATTGAAAACGGTCAACATTTTTATGAATTTAGCTTCTGCCTTGAACTGGAAGCCTAAGGCATGATTAACATAACATCGCGCCGATAAAACAAAACCAGCCGAAGCTGGTTTTGTGGTTTTTGCCCGAGTGACTAATACCAACAGCTGAGTTATAAAGGGTTGAATTAGCAAGGGCGGAATGTCAGGACCATTATGAGGTTTTGACTTTGATCTTATCGACGACTTTTTTCACATCATCGGTATTTTTGGCAATGGTCAGTGCTAATTGACGCTCGGCATCGCTGGCCACTTCACCCTGTAAGGTCACTACGCCATCGGCAACATCTACATTAATTTGGGTGCCCGAAACGTCGGTCGAGAACAATAGGCGGGTTTTCACCACAGTTGCGACCTTAGAGTCGGTTAAGGTCTTCACTACCTCACTGGTGCTCTCGTTTTCATTCATCACGGTTAATTTGTTTTCAACCCCTTTTACCCCATCCAAGCTTTTGATCAGCTCCGCTGCGAGCGCCTTATCGACACTGCTTTCCACTTTACCGGTTAAGGTCACATGGCCGTTTTTCACGTCGGTCATAATGTCAAAGGAGTTGAGGTTAGTATTAAGCAACAAAGTCGTTTCGGCCTTGCCATCGAGCCAAGCATCTTTGGCATCGTCTTTCCAATCCTGTGCGGCGGTCACATTTAAGCTGATAGAACCGACAAGTAAGGTGGTTAAGGCTAAAGTTGTCGTGTTTTTCATAATGATATCCTCCGTTGTTATCTCGAAGGGACTAAAGCGTGAATCGTGCCAATATTTTTATCTTATTGATTTTAAATTGGTTATATTTGTTTCCGGCTCGTTTCGACTGTTAAATCAAAAAGCAAGCTCGGCGCTTTTTACCGACAAAATGTAAATATTACCGAGGGTGATAAAGCGATTGGGCTTAAGCAAGATAGGCGTTAAGAATCGCCAGATCGCAGGCAACAAAAACGCGGCTCAGTTGGCCGCGTTATTGGCTGGCATTGCTGCCTTACTGGGCTTGGCAGCGCAGGTGTAAGGTATCTAAATGGATTTGTAGCCAGGCAATATCCTCGGCCAATTGGCTGATTAACCTCGGGTGATTGGCCTTTTTAATTAACTGTTTGAGGTGGTTAAGGCGCTGACGCTCAAGCTCACAGAGTACGACGAGGGCATCGGCGAGTTGTTGTTTAATAAGTAAAGCATCGACATCGGCATAGGGCCGAGTCTGCGACGGCGGCACCGAGTGCGGGCCTATGTACTGTAATGATTGGGCGAGCAGTTGCCTAAATCGCGCCAGCATCCCTTGGTATGTGTTGATTTGGGCAATAAAAATGCGTTTTAGGCTGTAGTCATCGACAGTGGTATTGGCCCGAGTATAAAAATCCACACCGGTTTGCGTCAGCTCGATTAACTCATTAACCAGCTTAATATCGGCGCTCAGCTCGGTCTGATGTTGCGCAACATTAGACGTCATAACGACCTCCTGTGGTAGTTTGGGCAGCTCCGCCGACACGGATTGCCCACATTTTCATGGAAATATCAGTTTCATTCAGCTTCTATGCATATTTCGTTCACTTTTTAATGATAAGTTAATGGTTTGATTTAACTGATGATATTTATCCATTGTCGCCAGTAGGCCGACTATTGTCGGCAACTCTTACCGTTAAGATTGTTAAAGTTTCACAGCTGGCATACAGTGATTCCTTATTCACAGGGAGTGGCACAAGATGATCCGACCAACGCTTTTCTATCATCTACAGGACGTCGAAACCGAGCAGGCATTAGTGAAGCTCGAAGGCGCACAGACCTACAACAAGCTACGCAGTAGCGATGATTTATCTTGGATTAGTCAGCTGGAGGCCAATCGTATCGATGTGGCGATCATTGAGCTGCCCCGTCTTAGCCGTGAAGATTACTTAGCCTTACTCGAGTCCAGCGCCATTGCGGATGTGGAGTTTATTTTTCTCTCCGATGGCCTGCCGAATCCTCACCTCGATACACTATTGTCCAAATACGCGGGCTACCATTTCCGTAAGCCCATCGATATGTCCTTGCTGTGCGAAACCTTAGCCGATTTTGCCCAGCATCTGGTTGCTAATACCTCGACGCGCATTCGTCCCTATGCTAGCGAGTTAGACCAATATGGTTTGCTGGTGGGCTCCTCGTTACCTATGCACCGTTTGTATCGCACTATCCGCCGCGTGTCGGCCGCCGAGAGCAATGTGTTGATTATCGGTGAGAGTGGCGCGGGTAAAGAACTGGTCGCCAATACCATTCACTTAGCCAGCCCGCGGGTGAATAAGCCCTATATTGCGATTAACTGTGGCGCCTTGAGCCCAGAATTGGTCGATAGTGAACTCTTCGGCCATATTAAAGGCGCCTTCACCGGCGCGACTCGCGATCACCAAGGGGTATTTGAGCAGGCCGAAGGCGGCACCTTATTCCTCGATGAAGTCACCGAAATGCCGATTGAGCATCAAGTGAAGTTACTCAGAGTGCTTGAAAATAGCGAATATCGTCCCGTCGGTAGCCCTAAGGTGCTCAAGGCCAATGTGCGCATTGTGGCGGCGACAAACCGCGATCCTTTAGTGGCGATTGAGCAAGGACAACTGCGGGAAGATTTGTACTTTCGCTTAGCGCATTTCCCTATTCAAGTGCCGCCATTGCGGGAGCGCGCGGAAGATATAGTCGGACTTGCGAAGCATTTTCTGGCCTATCGCAATGCGGCGGAAAAACAGAGCAAAGTGTTCTCGCACTCAAGTTTAGAGGCGATTGCGGCCCACGCTTGGCCGGGGAATGTGCGCGAGTTAAAGCATGCTATTGAGCGCGCTTATATTCTGGCGGACCATGAGATTACCCCTGAGCATTTACAGCTGACGCCCAGTGCGGAAAAAGAGACGGCTGCGGAGGAAAATGTGGTGATCCCCCAAGGTATGCGCCTTGAGGAGCTAGAAAAAATCGCCATTTACCAAGCGCTTGAAACGAGTCAGGGCAACAAAACCGACACTGCCGAGCAACTGGGGATCAGTGTAAAAACCCTCTACAACAAGCTCAGCAAGTACGAGCAACAAGTCGAAGCGGGTGAGCCGACGGCGGAATAGTGCTGATTATCAAATTAATATTGAAACAAAACCGATTTTTACACTATTTTTTTTGTAAATAATAACTCCTATTCTACAGCCCTTAAACAGAAAAGCGGAGATAGAATATGAAACACTTATTTACTACAGCATTATGGCTTTCTTTGACTGCCAGTAGTTTTGTAAACGCTACCCCAGCGGTAGGAAGTCTTGAAACAGTCGCTGAATTGCCAATACGACCTGGCAATGTCAGCGTCACTGCACAAGGTCGGATTTTTGCCACGGTACATCCACTTGATACGCCGTCAGGTTTACAACTGATTGAAGTTAATCGTGAAACCAATGCTTACAAAGCTTGGCCTTCAATGGATTTGCAAAAAGCTTCGACTGCCAATATGACTCAATTTGATACCTTATTAGGGATTGCTCAGGACAAAGCTGGACACCTCTGGACCGCAGATATGGGGTTAGAATTAGGTCAGACGAGGATTTGGGGATTCAACATTAAGGATGGCAGTCTATATAAACAAATTGTCCTACCACAAGCACTCGCGCCCAAAGGCAGCTTTATGCAGGATTTGGTTGTCGATTCACAAAAAGGCTGGATTTATTTAGCCGATATCGCCAACCCAGGCCTCTTAGCAGTGCGTATCGACGATGGTCATACCGTACGTTTTTCAGGTCATAGCTCGCTGCAGGCCGAAGCGGATGCAGTAATGAACATAGATAACAAAACAACATTGTTTAATGGCAAGGTCGCCAGTGTCGCGGTCAATCCCATCAGTTTATCTGCCGATGGAAGTACACTCTATTATGGTGCAATGAATGGCACTCACTGGTATCAGTTATCTACTGCGGCTTTACAAACAGGCAGTAATGATAAAATTATCGCGACTGTAAAATTAGTCGGAGCTAAGCCAGTGTCAGATGGCGCTGCAACGTCCAAACAAGGTAATCATTACTTCACCAATTTGAACCACAATGCCATATCTATGCTAGATAACAAAGGTACGCTATCAACAGCGGTCAGTTCTCCACTACTGGATTTTCCCGATAGTGTGCAATTTGGTGAAACGGGCTGGTTATATATTTCAGTGAATCAATTGCATAAAGCAAAAGCCTTTAATGGCGAAGCTGAAACAGCCAAACCACCTTATCGCATCATGCGACTCTGGACTGGTGAGGATACCGCTGCGGGTCAATAACACCTTAGCTGCAACTGCAAAGTTGCAGCTTTTCGTTGCAGTATGAGCGATATCGCAACGGTTATTTCTATTGATGTGAGTCGTTGGTTTAACTCGAAAGGATCTGAAAATAAGTTAGGTGTTGATTGTGTAAACTATCAATGCCTCATATTGTTACTAGCACAGGTCAATTTGAGATGGTGAGATAATTTTTGGAACAAGGAACAAGTTCAGTGACACTTAATCAACCTCCTAAGAGTGCGCTTTATCTCAAGGCGTTGAGTACCCAGTACCGACCTCTACTGTGGTTTTTTGCCGTTGCCTTGTTAGTGCTTGGATTGCTTTGTGCGAGGGCGGCCTGGTTACAACCCGAGCCCGTGTTACGGCTTGTGCTTGGTTGGGTGGCATTTTTTCTGTTGTTCCCTGTACTGCCGCTAGCGTTAGTTCGGCAACAATCTTGGTTAGATACCGAGCGACAGCAATTGTGGCTCGGTAAAGGTGTATTCAATGGGAAGTCGCCAGGATTGTGGCATTGGCGCGCCTATGCCTTTTCAGATATTAATGCTGTGCAACTCTATCTGCTACAAACAACCCATTGGCACCAGCTCGACCGTAACCGCCAAGCGGAAGATACGGTCGATCACTATCTCGCCTATTTACAAGTGCAGCAGCCTAAAGGGAGTCAATTGAAATTGGCTAACAGCACTGACAAGCAGGAATTACAGCAAGTTTTGCAGCAATGCGCGCAAGCGATAGGCTGTAAGTTTCAGGATTTTAGCAATAGTCCTCAAAAATCCCACCCCAAAGTGAGTGAATTTAATTTTATGCGAGTGCTTATTGCGCTTGCTGTTTTTATCTTAATAAACATCGCGATAGTGTCATTTACGTGATTTTTGGGTCGATAGCATTTTCAGTCGATTCTTGATAAGGAACAAACACCTTCAAAGAGGCGGGCAGGATATCAATATTGAGTTCCTCCGGCTCACAAATCTCGCCATCAATCACATACTTGCATTGGGGCTGACTGCTGATCTTCACCTTTTTCGCGTGGGCATGTTTCACTTTACCCGTGTTGCCCGTGGCCGTAGAGTCGCTATTGGCGGCCTCTTTAATCCAGCCGGTAAAAGCCAGTTCAGCCAGACTGATAAGCTGTTCATTCGGCTCATTATTTGAATCCAACCAAGTGATATCCAACAAGCCGTCGGTCATATTGGGTTCGCCCTTACCTTGGGCGAGTAAGCTGGTAAAAGGCGCGGCATTGGCAACCACTAGGCTGTGGGTTTGCACTGTCATTGGGGCTTGGTCATCTAAAGTCAGCTGCAACTCGAGGTTGGTGTTGGTGTTCACCGCGCGCCACAAACCATCGAGGTAGGCGAGTTGGCCGAGAGCATTTTTACGCTCGCGGCTCGCCGACTCAATCATTTGCTGCTCAAACCCAATGCCGACCAGCAGCAACACCAGTCGCTCATTGCAACGCGCCGTGTCTATGGTCTGTGTCTGGCCTTGGATAATATTATCAAGGGCTTGGGAGACAGCATTCAGCTTACTGCTTAAACCAAAGAGGGCGTGTGACAGGGCATTGGTGGTGCCTAACGGGATAATGCCTAAGGTGATATCGGTGTCGATAATCTCCGCAGCGACCTCAGTGACTGTGCCATCGCCCCCGCAAGCGATGATGATATCGCCCTTAAGCCGGGCTTTTTTCGCTTGGGTTTGGGCGCTAATCTCTGGCGTGGTGAGCGCTAACTGCACCTCAAAATAGCGTTTCAGTTCAGTGCAAATTTGTTCGCCATGGGTCTGCCATTTACCCGCGCCAGAGACGGGATTGGCGATAATCCAGGCTCGCTTATGCAGTTTGATTTCCCCTTGAGTGTACATCTGCTCCAGCGCTTTAAGTTGCCAGCGATTTAACCCTGCGGTTTTACGAATGCTTTTAATCTGTTGCAGCACCTCGGCAAAGCTGAGCTCGGTGCGGCGGCACACAAGATAAGCGGCCAGCACCATTACGGATCGCCCGCGGCCGAGCGCACAGTGGATTAATACCCGCTTTGGGGCGCGTACTTGACGGTGTAACCAGTTAATCGCCTGATTTAATTGGGCGCTAGTCGGCACACTGTGGTCAAGAATAGGGATATTCAGATAGTCGATATGATCCTCATACAGGGACACATCGAGGCCGTCGAATTCGGCGGTGACATCTAAAATGGCGGTAATGCCATAACGATTTAGTTTAGGTAAATCGGCAGCGCTTAAGCGGCTACCCAAGTACAGATATTTATCAATGGCTTGCATTGAAGGCACGCTATCACGGCGCCGCGCCCAGAGATTATAGAGTCGGCATCCTAGTAAAAATGGAATAAAGCCCCAACGAATATACCAAGGGATGGAACCATCCTGACGTTTTCTAAAAATACTGGCGAGATTAAACCAATAGGCCGAGCCGACAAGGGCGAGGGATAGGCTGCTCCATGCCCAAATAAAGGTGAGGATAGGGGAGTGCCCCGTTACGGCGAAATAGCCAAATAACAGCGCTCCGAACAGGTAGAAATACTTAATGTGGATCCTACTCAGCATTGGCATCTCCTCCATCGATAAACGGCGAGCCTCAGGGAAACCCACTTTATCGTAACCAATGACTGTCGCGATAAAGTGGCTCGGTGGTACTCAATTGAACTGTGGTTATCCTGATAGGCTCGTTTGTGGGACTCACTACTCGCTGTCATCCGTTTTAGCAGCGGGTATCTTTCGCTTTAACGCCTTCTTTCAGTTCTTCACAGGCATCTTCAATTG